>JACMIU010000115.1 GCA_014380985.1 Armatimonadota bacterium
ATCCGAATCCGAAGGCGGGCGGCGTGACGCTCGCCGGGACGCTTACAGTTCCCGAAGGCTCAGGCGCGTATCCCGTGTTCATTCTCATCAACGGGTCGGGGGCGCAAGACCGCGACGAAACCATTATGGGGCACAAGTCGTTTGCCGTGCTTGCCGATTATCTGGCGCGTCGCAAAATCGCGTCGCTTCGCGTGGATGACCGGGGAATCGGCAAATCCACGGGAAACTTCGCCACCGCGACCACCGACGATTTCGCGGAAGATGTTCGTGCCGGTGTCGCTTTTTTGCGTGAACGCCCCGAAGTAGACGCCAAGCGTATCGGGCTTATCGGGCATAGCGAGGGCGGCATTATCGCCCCGATGGTGGCGGCGAGCGACCCCGACGTTGCGTTCGTCGTGCTACTTGCCGGAACCGGCGTACCCGGCGACGCCGTGATGCAGGAGCAACAAAAGGCGATTATCGGCGCGATGGGGTTGGGAGCGGACGTGGTGGCGGCAAACCGAAAAGTAAGCGAAGCCGGAATGACCGCGATAAAAAACGCCCGTGACGGAGCCGACGCCCGCAAGAAAATAGATGCCGTGATCGCCGAGCAAACGGCAAGCCTTCCCCAAGTAGCACGCGAAAAAGCGACGAAACAACTGCAAGCGGCGTTCTACCCGTGGTGTAGCGCGTGGTTCATCCGCTTTGCGTCGCTCGACCCGCGTGAGTATCTTTCGCAGGTGGGCTGCCCTGTGCTGGCACTGAACGGCTCGCTGGATACGCAGGTAATCGCCTCGCAAAACCTTCCGGCAATCGAAGCCGCGCTAAAAGGCGGCGGAAACCGTTTCGTATCGGTGCGCGAACTGCCGAAGTTAAATCACCTGTTTCAAACCGCCCGCACCGGTTCGCCCACCGAATATGCCGCGATAACGCAAACCATCGCGCCGGAAGTTCTGCAAACGATAGGCGACTGGATTGTGACCCAAGCGAAACCGTGAACGCATGGGACGAGCCGGACGAGCCGAACCCGGTAGCGCAAATCATCGCCATTCGTGCCGCGCAGGTCGGCGGCGCGACCAGCGTGATTCTGGGAATGATGGCACTGTTTTTGCCGCCGAACGTGATTGGCGCGGCGGCACTTGTCGGCGGTATTGTTGGCACGGTCGGCTTATCGCCGTACTTCCTGCGAACGTTCCACCCGCGCACCCGCTACGGCGCGTTGCCGCTTTGGGTCAGGCTTTCGCCCCCTGAAGATAAAGCCGAGAACCATATCGCGCTCACCTTTGACGACGGGCCGCACCCCGATACCACGCCGCGCCTTTTGGACGCCCTCGCAACCGCGAACGCTCGCGCCACGTTTTTCGTGGTCGCCGAGCGGGCGGCGCGATACCCGGCGTTGATGCGGCGCATCGTGGCGGAGGGTCACGCGGTCGGTGTCCACGGTTTGCGCCACCGCACGATGGTGACGCAAAGCGCGGCGCGAATAAAAGCCGAGTTGCACGAAGCGGTAAGTATCATCGAAAAAGCGACCGGCGTACCCTTGCCGCGTCCTGTTTTACTGCGCCCGCCCTACGGCTTTCGCACGGCAACCGTGTCGCAGGTGGCGCACGAGGAAGGCTTTCGGTGCGTTGCGTGGTCGCTCGACGGACGCGATTACGACGCCGTAAGCGCGGACGATCTCGCGGAGCGAATCATGGCACGGCTACAACCCGGCGACATCGTTTTGCTACACGAACGCCCCCACGCGCCCACCGCCGCCGAGGCACTGCCGCGCCTTCTCGCCGCGATTCGGGAAAAAGAATACGCCCCGGTCGCGCTACGTGTCGGACGAGTCGGAGATCCGGCTCATCAAAAACTTGGCGAGACCGCCGAGCGTAGCGAAAATCACGAGAATGCGTAACCAGACAGGGAACCAGCCGGTGAGCGTCACGAGGAGCGAAACGCCGAGAAGCACGGCAAGGCAGATAACGCCGGTGCGAATCAACTCGTTGCGCTCGTCGGGGTTTGCCCAAAGACTGACCGCCTCGCGCCGCGTTTCCTGCGCCGCGCTCTTAAATCCGTCTGCCGCCACCACTGCCCCGTGCATGGCTACTTCCTTCGCAACCGCCGCTCCGCGTGTTGCCGCTTCTTTAACTTGCTGAACCGTGTCCTGCATGAGAGTGCCTTTCGTCCGCAAATCACCTGAGTATTTTACCAACCGACCTTGTGACGAATCCATGTTCCTTTTTGTTCCGTAGGGAAGCCGTTTTCGGTGGCAGGAACTACGCTCCATTTTCTTTCGTAAATAACTTTGTTATGCAAAGCGAAGAGAACAGTTTTCGGTGGCGTTTGTTCTGGTGGATGGTGTTCGCCGCCGCGTTCGGCGTCACCGAAGCCGCCCTCGTCGTCTATGTCCGCCAATTGCTCGGCTATCCGGTGGGCTTGGACTATGCCGAAATCTGGGCGAAACGCGCTCAAACCCTGTCGGTATTTGCGATGGGGGACGAACTGAAAGCGCGGCACTTGTTCGGCGTCGAACTCGCCCGCGAAGCCGGAACGATTGTTTTGCTCGTCGGCGCGGCGATGGCGGCGGGAAGGTCGGCGCGGGAGCGGTTCGGCGTGTTCTGCTACACGTTCGCCCTGTGGGACTTAACGTATTACGCTTATCTTATCGCCTTTATCGGCTTTCCACGCTCGCTCACCGCGATTGACGTTTATTTTCTGATTCCGATCACGTGGTATGGCCCCGTCTGGTTTCCGGTGTGCGTGGTGATGCCCGCGCTACTGGCGGCGGGCGTATGGTTGATGCGTTCGCCAAAAACTACGGCGACCCCTTCGGCGGATCCGGCGCGTTCGGATTAATTTTCACCGACACCGCGAAACGATACGGGCGTCCGTAATCGTCGCTGTAATGCCCGATGATAGTAATCGCCTTGCTTTTCGCGCCCGGCGGAACCACCACCGTAAACGCAGAGTGGTAGAGTGGGACTTTGCCCTCTACGCGATCCACAATCCGCGAAAAACCGGCGTTCAAATCCGCAAGGTCGTCGCTTGCCGCGATTTCCCACCGCACCCCCGGCGACGTTGGTTGCTCCACGCCGTCTGCGTCGCGGAAATACGCTTGCGCCGTGATACGGGTTCCCGGTCGAACATCGTAGTATTGTTGCTCGCGGGGAATCGTCACTACGAAGTTGCCTCGCGGCGTTTGTTTACCCGCTTCCACGATACGGTTGCCCATCACCACGCACGTGGCTACCAGTGCCGCGCCGACCGCGACCGCGCCCAGCCAGTCCCCCATCGGCGTTCGGGCAACAATCGCCGGGTATTCGGGCGGAGCGACGGGCGGAGCGGATGCGAGCGACACTGCCGGGCGCGGCGGGTCGGCGCGAAGCGCACCGAGTCCGATACCCGCCCATGCCAGCCACAGCGCGTAGGTTCCGTGCAAGTGGTACATCGGTGACGCGACGGCATCCACGACGCCCGC
>JACMIU010000116.1 GCA_014380985.1 Armatimonadota bacterium
CCTCAATCGAGTAAATATCGTGGTGCGGCGGGGGCGACACAAGCGTCACACCGGGCGTGGTGTGCCGGATGCGCCCGATATATTCGTCCACCTTGTAGCCCGGTAATTGCCCGCCTTCGCCCGGTTTCGCGCCCTGCGCCATCTTGATTTGCAGTTCGTCAGCGTTCACCAGATACTCGGTGGTGACGCCGAACCGCCCCGACGCGACCTGCTTAATCGCCGAACGCCGGTTGTCAGTAAAGCGGTCGGAATCTTCGCCGCCCTCGCCGGTGTTGGACTTGCCGCCGATCTGGTTCATAGCAATTGCCAAGCCCTCGTGCGACTCACGACTGATCGAACCGAGCGACATTGCCCCGGTGCTGAACCGTTTCACTATCTCCGAAGCCGGTTCTACCTCTTCGAGCGGCACTGGGGGGCGAACGCCGGTGCGGAACTGCACCAGACCGCGCAAGGTCATCGCTTGCTCCGCGTGTTCGTTGACCATTTTGGAAAACTCGCCGAACGTTTCAAAGGAGTTAGTTCGCACGGCGGTTTGCATTTTCGCTATCGAATCGGGGTTAAAGGCGTGCTTTTCGCCGAACCGTCGCCACTGATACTGCCCGCCCGGTTCAAGATCGAACGACGCCGCGATTTCCTCAGATGGGTATGCTTGCTCGTGCCAGACACGCATTTCGCGCCCGATGTCGTCCATGCCGATACCCTCGATGCGCGACGGCGTACCGGTGAAGTATCGCTCGACAAGCGTTGACGACAAGCCGACCGCCTCGAAAATCTGCGCCCCCCGGTACGATTGAAGCGTAGAAATGCCCATCTTGCTCATGATTTTGAGCAAGCCCTTGCCGACCGCTTTGATGTAGTTGGTCGCCGCTTTGTCTACCGACAGGTCGTCGGGCAAAACGCCGTCCACCTTCATTTCGGTAATTGTCTCGAACACGAGATACGGGTTAATCGCCGACGCGCCGTAGCCGAGCAAACAGGCGAAATGATGCGTTTCCCGCGCCTCGCCCGATTCCAGAATCAGTGCAACGGAGGTGCGGGTTCCCTCACGGATTAAATGATGATGCACCGCCGACACCGCGAGTAGCGACGGAATCGGTGCGTTGTCCTCACTCACGCCCTTGTCGGACAGGATAATCACCGACACGCCGAGTTCGATCATCTCCGACGCTTTGCGGCATAATCGCTCGATAGCGCGTTCCATCGCGCCTATGGGCTTGCCGACAGGGAACAACATCGGTAGCGTCGCGGTGCGAAAATCGCCCCAGTTGTCCTCTAAGTCGCGGAGTGTTCGCAGTTCGGCGTTGGTCAGAACGGGCCCCGACAGTTTTATCTGGTGCGCCACGGTTTCGTCGGGGTCAAGCAGCGAACCGTTGCGTCCGATATAGCCCTGCAAACTCATCACCAGAGATTCGCGTATCGGGTCAATCGGCGGGTTCGTTACCTGCGCGAACAGTTGCTTGAAGTAGTTATAGAGCGGCTGTGGTCGGTGCGACAGCACGGCTAAAGGTGTATCGGTTCCCATCGAACCGATTGGTTCCGCGCCCCCGGTTGCCATCGGTTCAATGAGCAGGCGCACATCTTCCGTGGTGTAGCCGAACGCTTTTTGCCGGGCGAGCAGGGTTTCTTGGTCAAAGTCATAGACCGACGCGCCCGACTTCGGCAGTTTGGACAGGTCAATGCGGTTTTTCTGTAGCCACTCGCCGTAAGGCTCGGCTTCGCAGACGCTTTGCTTGATCTCGGCATCCGGCACGATGCGCCCCTGCGCGGTGTCCACGAGAAAGATTTTGCCCGGTTGCAACCGTCCGCGCTCCACGACTTCTTCGGGGGCGAACTCGATCACGCCGGTTTCCGATGCCAGCACGACCAAGCCCCCTGTGGTCACGGTGTAGCGGGCAGGACGCAAACCGTTGCGATCCAACACCGCACCGATCTGCGTGCCGTCGGTGAATGCCACGGCGGAGGGGCCGTCCCACGGCTCCATTAAACAAGCGTGGTACTCATAGAAATCGCGCACGGGTTCGCTCATCAGAGCGTTGTCCGCCCACGCTTCGGGAATCAGCATCATCAAGGCATGGGGGAGGGAACGACCGGCGGCAAGTAGTAATTCTACCGCATTATCCAAGGTTGCGGAGTCGGAACCGTCGCGGCTCACGAGCGGGAAGCATTTCGGCAAATCGTCGCCTAAAAGCGACGACGTGATCGAGGCTTCCCGCGCCCGCATCCAGTTGCGGTTGCCACGAAGCGTGTTGATTTCGCCGTTGTGCGCCAAAAAGCGGTACGGGTGCGCGAGGGGCCACGACGGGAAGGTATTCGTCGAAAAACGTTGATGTACCAGCGCGATTGCCGACACGGTTTCGGTGTCGGTCAAATCGGCGTAATACGAGCGCATCTGGCTCGGCAGTAGCAAGCCTTTGTAGATAATCGTGTGCGCCGACAGAGACGCGATATAGAACTCCTCGGCGGCGTGTGGGATGCCGGTTTCGCCGGTGATCTCGTTTTCGATGACACGGCGCACGACGTATAACTTGCGGTCGAAGCGGGCGTCATCGGGGGTTTGCAGTCCATGTCCGACGAAAAACTGCCGCATCACGGGTTCGGAGGCGCGGGCGTCGCGCCCGATTTGTCGGTTGTCGGTAGGCACGGTGCGCCATCCAACAAAACGCAAGCCTTCGCGCCGGGTCGCCGATTCGATAATCGCTTCGCACTGTCGCCGCGCTTCAGCGTCCTGCGGCAGAAACACCATTCCGACGCCATACGCGCCGGGCGCAGGCAGCTCGACGCCGAGCGTGGCGCACTCGCGGCGAAGCAGGGCATCGGGAATCTGCAAAAGAATCCCCGCGCCGTCACCGGTTTCCGGGTCGGAACCGCTCGCGCCCCGGTGAACCAGATTGTCTAAAATCTGCAACCCTTTCGCTACAATATCGTGCGAACGCTCGCCTTGTATATGTGCGACAAACCCGACACCGCAGGCGTCATGCTCGAAGCGCGGGTCGTACAAGCCGTTTTGGGCGGCGTGGTCAATTCGTTGGGAATCCATCGGCGACATATTCAAAAACTTTCCGTTTGGCAAAATCAAGTAATAGCATCGAAAAATGAGCGGGTGGCGCGGGAGAATGCACCGGAGAACACCGCGAACCGTGCGCGAGTAACGCGCCGCGATCATCGACCTGTTTATACCCCGCGAGAGCGAAGAATAGGCGGGAACTATCGCCCGCGAAAACGGTGACTATACACCGCATATGGCTCGCGGACGGCACGAACAGGATAGGAATTTTACCACGTTCCCGCCTACACGGCAAACCACGGTTTGCGATACTTGCCATAAGTAATCGTTGCAACTAGCGTTCCGTGCAAGGTGTCGCAAGGGTATGCAACGAGTCAAACCGCCGCCGCCCCGCGCCCAAATCAGCGACACGCTTGACGCGAACGGTCGCCGCGAACTATCCGTTACGATGCCTGCGCCGCGACGTTGATACTTAACTGCTTTCTACGCCCTTTGGCTCTGCGTCTGGGTCGTTGGTGTTTACGCGATGCTGTTTCGTGTGCCGGATGAGATGCCGCCCGTATTCCGGTTTCTCTGGCTGACCGGCTGGCTTTTCGGCGGCTCGTGGATTTTGTTTTCGTGGCTTTGGATAACGTTCGGGCAAGAAGAGGTGCGCGTTTACGGCGACGAATTGGTTTTAGAGCGGCGCGTGTTCGGATTGCGCTGGACGCGGGTGTTTGACCGCGCCGCCGTGTCGTTTCTGCGCGTGACCCCGACCCCGCCGCCCGCGTGGTGGGAGGGGGGAAACGCACAGCACAACATTCACCCGTTCCAAAACCGGGGCTGTCTGGCGTTCGACTACGGCTCCGGCACGGTGCGCTTTGGGAGCGGGATTGACGAAGCCGAGGCGTTCGGCATCATGGATCAACTAAACCTGCTTCTGGAGCGATAGCGGTTCCCGTTAGTGTTTGGGACGCGGCTTGCGCGAAAGCGGGTAGATTTGCGCGAGAACGGCGACGTTAATACCCAGTTTATCGTGAAGCCGACGAATGAGCGGCAACGTCAAGCGTTGCCGCCTTTCTAAGATGGCGGCAACCCGTTCTTTGCTTCCAATAATCGGCTCCAAATCGGCGGGAGTCCATGCGAGGCGGTCGAGAGCAAACTCTATCGCGCCGATAGGGTCGGGCAGTCCGATAGGAGATACCTTTGATTCGTAGGCTTGAAGGAGGGTGACAAGGGCGTCAAGGCGGTCAAACTCCGGCGTACCCGGTTCCGGTTCTTTGTCGGCATCAAAAAAGCGGCTGACTTCGGCGAGAACGGATTAGTAATCGTTTTCGGTTCGTATCGGGTGTATGCCCATCTTGCTTTGCTACCTCCACGGTTGCGGCGTATATACCAACAAACTTAATGAGTACCGATTGTGCTTTGTACAAAATCGCCACAATCAAACGATGGTTATTTCGCTTCCTGAGAAAATCAAGTCATCCCTGACTTGATACGCGGAGTTGCAAAGAGTTTCTAATCATTCGCTATAGTA
>JACMIU010000117.1 GCA_014380985.1 Armatimonadota bacterium
TCGTGCCTTGCTCGACGTATTTTTGTAGCACCACGCCGGTTGCCGGAGCGCGAACCTCGGTCTGCTTCAAAATCGTTTGCGCGTTCTGCTTCGACGCTTCGGAGCGGGCAATCGTCGCTTGCGCGGTGACGACATCAAACTGCCGGATCGCGTTGTTTTGCGCGTTCGCCCGTGCCTGTGCCAGCGACGCTTCGGAAGATTTCACCTGCGCGGCGGATTGCGCGTATGCCGCTTCCGACTCGGCTAAATTGTTGCGCTGATTCGGGATTGCCACGGCGTTTTCGCGGGCGGCGTCTAACGCCGCTTTCGCCTGTGCGACGCGGGCGTCGGCGTTCTCAACGTTCGCTTGTAACGAAGCGTCAATCGTGTCGAGAGCCGCCTTTGCTGACCCCACCGACGCTTGCGTCACCGAAAGGGTCGCCGCCGCCTGATCCACCGCCGCCTGCGACACGTAGCCTTTGGCCAGTAGCGACTGTTGCCGCGCTAACTGCGCCTCGTTGTTTTTGTTGTTGGCGACGGCTTGGTCATACGACGCTTTGGTTTGCGCTTTTTGCGCCGGGTTGGTTGCGTCGAGTTGTTTACGCTGTTTGACCGACTGATCATACGACGCTTGCGCTTGCGCGATGGCGGAACGGGTGAGTGCCGGTTGCGTATTCGATTGCGTTCGCGCCGTGGCGAGACGCGCCCGCGACTGCGCCAAACTCGCCCGTGCCGATGCGAGCGACGCTTCGGCGTTCTGAATGGCGATTCGCGTCTGGTCAGTCTGAAGCCCGTAGGACGCCGACGATTGCTGCCGCCGCGCCACCGCCGAATCTAAATCCGCCGTCGCTTGCCGATACGTCGTCAGCGAATCGGTCGGGTCAATACGAGCGATTAACTGTCCCCCCGAAACCGAATCGCCAACCTCGACCGCTAAGACTTTCACTTCGCCCCCGGCACGCGATTTGATGTCCACGGTGCGCCACGGCTGAAGCGTCCCCGACGCCGACACGGTTTTCTTGACGCGTCCCACGGTCACGGTTGTGGTTTTGTATTGCGTCGCCGTTGCCGCCGCCGCCGCTTGCGTTCGCGCCTTGTTCCACATATAGCCGCCGCCGACCGCAGCGATGGTTAGCACCGCCGCAATGATCGCGCCAACCGGGCTTTTTTTGCGCCGCGCCGGACGTTTCGCCGGTGTCGCTACATCGCTACTGCTCATTGATGGTTCCTTCTACGGGGACGTTATTGCCGCCGCCGCGCCGTCCGCCCCTGCCTTGCCCGCGTCGGACTTCGGCGGGCGCGGGCGGTTCGCCGAGTTTGAAGTCGGCGGGAAGCGCGAACAAGGCATCCTCCAGCACCACACCGGTTTTGGTTTCTTTCGCGGTTAAATGCGTCGTAAGCGGAGCCGGTTCGGCAAGGGTTTCCCCGTCTTGCCCGGCGAAACGCGCACTTATCTTCAGCGAAATCGTGCTTTCGCCGGGAAGTGACTTGCGGTTTCGGAGTTGCGTCACGAGCGGTTTGTTAAGCGGCGCGGCGAATGCACCGGCGTTGTCCGGGAGCATCAGGCGGTAGACCGCCGCCATCGGCGTATCGCGCCCGCCATCGGCGAAAAGCGCGGCTCCGTCGGCGTACCAGACATCGCCGGTCACGCCGAGCGACGGGGGCGCGAACCCGCCAGCGGGTCGCCCGCCGTTCGCACCATTTCTACGGCGTCCGCCGAATCCGCCCTGCCCTGCGCCGTTGTCGGGGTTCACGCCGCCGCCGGGAACGCCCGCCCCATTGTTGACACCGCCCGCGTTGCCACCGGGAACGTCCGCGCTTGGGGGCGCACCGGGTTGCATCGCCACGGTTCCCGTCACCAGATATTGCCGATGCGAAACGCCACCGATTTCTTTGTTAACATAATCGCTCTTCGCCCGCGCCGCCTTTAAGTCCAACCCGCCGCTGAAAGTCATGCGCCCCCCGAACCCGCCATTACCGGCAGGTGTTTGACGTTCGCCGTCAATCGCTTCTTTGTACGACTGGGCGTAGTAGGTTTTCGCCGCCATGTTCAGCGTGTAGACTTTTTGTGCCATGCCGTCGTAGAGCAGAACCGTGGTCGGCGCGGTTTCGGGCGCGGCTCCCATCGGGCGAAACTCGACGCGGGCATGGGTTCCCTTAAGCGAAACGGTCACGGTTTGTTTCGCGTTCGGATTTGCCGGGGTTGCGTCATCGCCGCGCCGGGGGAAAAGCGAACCCGTGGTTTCGCGGTCGAACGTCAGCACAGCGTCGGCGTGCGCGGGAAGCGCGAAGCCGAAAGCGGCGAGCGCGACGGAAAGAAAAACGGTTTGTCTAACGGTCATAGCGGTTCGGTTTCCTTGGCAAGCCGCGTTGGTTCGCGGCGATACACCATAGGATAACCGGTGCTTCTGAAAAAAGTCTGAAGATGCGGGTCGGGCGCGGTATAGTTGTCTGTGCGAATCGTCTCACTGCCGCCGCTTGTAGCGTTCTACACCAAACACACGGATGCGCAGCGACCACTGAATTTGCAACCGCTTTCGGTTTAGCCGAAATGGGTTGCGGGTATACACAGTTCGTCACCCAGATCGTTGGAACGCCCTCTGATTCCTTTCAATCTTAACATACTGCCGAATTGAGGAGCACAAACATGAAAGTTCTCGTTATAGGAGCCGCCGGCAAAACCGGCAAAGCGGTCGTCGAACAGGCGGTCGCCGCAGGTCACGAGGTCACGTCCTTCGTTCGCAAAGCGGACGAATATGAGGTTTCGGGCGTTCGCGTCCTCGAAGGCGACGCCACCGATAGCGTCGCAATGGACGCCGCCGTTCTGGGACAAGATGCGGTTCTCGACACGATTGGCGGCAAAACGCCTTACAAGACAACGACGCTCGAAGCGAGTGCCGCCCATACAATCATCGCGTCCATGCAGCGAAATGGAGTGCGTCGTCTCGTGGTAACTTCGATGCTTGGCGAAGGGGACAGCATGGCGAACGCACCGATTTACGAGCAGTTGCTTGTAAAAACGTTTTTGCGGGGAGCGGACAAGGACAAGGCGGCGATGGAGTCCGCTGTCGAAGCGAGCGGTCTGGACTGGGTGATTCTTCGCCCCGCCATCCTCAGCGACGATCCCGCCAAGGGAAACGTGCGCGTCTTCTCCGCCGAAACCGGTGAGAA
>JACMIU010000118.1 GCA_014380985.1 Armatimonadota bacterium
GGTAATCTCCGATCCTATCGGCGACCTTTTGACACGCCTTCGCAACGCGACGGCGGCAAACCACGATACCCTCGAACTGCCCGACAGCAAACTGAAGCGCGAAATCTTGCGCCTCCTTGCGAACGAAGGCTTTATCAAGAGCTACGAAGTGATTCAAGACACCCCGCAGAACCGCATCAAAGTCGCTCTTCGCTATATGCAAAGCGTTGGACAACGCCGCATTCCGGCACTGACCGGGCTAAAGCGTGTGTCGAAGCCGGGTTTGCGCGTTTACGCCCCGGCGGAAGAAATCCCCGTTGTCAAGCGCGGCTTGGGCATCGCCATCCTCACCACGTCCAAAGGCGTGATGACCGGCAAGCAAGCCAAGCGACTCGGCATCGGCGGTGAAGTTATCGCCTTCATCCACTAACATCAACCCTATTCGCGGCGGATGCTTCCATGCGTCCGCCCGGTGATCGAGACCCGGTGCGTGTTTTGAAAACGCCGCCGGGGGAGTAACCAAATGTCCCGTATTGGAAAACAACCTATCGCCGTCCCGGCAGGCGTGACGATTAACGCCGACGCCGACGGTCGCGTGACCGTCAAGGGCCCGAAGGGTACGCTTGTTAGCACCTTTTCGCCCGAAATGAAAATCGTCGTGGACGGCGCGGTCGCCACGATTGAGCGACCGACAGACCAAGACCGCCACCGCGCTCTGCATGGTTTGACGCGCACCCTTTTGTTTAACATGGTGACCGGTGTTTCGACCGGCTTCACCAAAGTTTTGAACATGACCGGTGTCGGCTACCGCGCCCAACTCAATGGCAAAGCGTTGCAACTCAACGTCGGCTATTCGCACCCGGTACACATCGAGCCGAAAGACGGCATTTCGTTTAGCGTGGTGCAAGACCCTGCGACCCGTATGCCGGTGGTCACGGTTGCCGGAATGGACAAGCAGGTCGTTGGGCAACAGTCCGCCGAAATCCGCAAGGTACGCCCGCCGGAGCCGTATAAGGGCAAGGGTATCCGCTACAGCAACGAAGTGATTCGCCGTAAAGCCGGTAAGTCCGGTAAAGCCGGTGCTAAGGGCGGCGCGAAGAAGAAATAATCTTTTCCTGCCGGTGTAACGCACCGGCAGGAAAAGACTGCGGCGGCAGGGGCGCGGGTTACGGGTGAAACTTGTTTCACCGACCAGCCGCGCCCCGTAACCGCATTCTCGGAAACGAGCAGAAAGAATAGTTACATGAACGTTAAACGAAAAGAAATCCGCAACCGGATTCATACCCGCATCCGCAAGCGCGTCGAAGGCACGACCGAGCGACCGCGCCTCGCGGTCTACCGCTCCGGCATGAATATCTACGCACAAGTGATTGACGACACCAAAGGGCATACGCTCGCGTCGGCATCCTCGCTGAAAATCGAGGGCGCGAAAGGTTGTAATATCGAAGGCGCGGCGAAAGTCGGTGCATTGATCGCGGAATCCGCGAAGGCGGCAGGGGTCACGAAAGTGGTTTTTGACCGTGGCGGCTATCTGTACCACGGGCGCATCAAGTCGCTCGCCGACGCCGCCCGCGAAGGTGGACTGGACTTCTAAGGAAACAATTATGGCAAGAATTAACCCCGATACGCTGGACTTGCAAGACCGCATCGTCCGCACCAACAAAGTTCAGAAAACCACCAAAGGCGGACGCACCATGTCGTGGTCGTCGCTCATCGTGGTCGGCGATGGCGAAGGTCACGTCGGCGCGGGACTCGGCAAAGCGCGGGCGATTCCCGACGCGATCCGCAAGGGAACCGAAGACGCGAAAAAGCAACTGATTCTGGTTCCGATGGTGGACGGCACGATTCCGCACGAAGTGTTAGCCGACCACGGCGCGACCACCGTTTTGCTCAAACCTGCCGCACCGGGAACCGGAGTGGTGGCGGGCGGCGCGGTGCGAATCCTGCTCGAAGCGGCGGGTGTGCGCGATGTGCTGGCGAAATCCATCGGCTCGAACAACCCGGTGAACAACGCTTGGGCAACCATCAACGCGCTGAAAATGCTTCGCACGGTGGAGCAAGTGGCGCAATTGCGCGGAAAAACCGTGGAAGAAATCCGCCGTGGCTCGACCGTGGGAACCACCGTTGCCCCGACCCTGCTTAACGCGGTGGATTCCAACGCGAAAACGATCGAACCGGTCGCCGTTGTAACGCCCGAACCCGAAGCGGTCGCGGTGGAAACCGGCGCGACTATGGAAGGAACGGTGACGGCATAATGGCACAACTGAAAATTACGCAAATCAAATCGGCAATCGGTTACGAAAAGTCACAGGGCTTAACCGTTCGCGCTCTCGGACTGCGCCGCATCCGTCATTCGGTCGTACTCACCGATAACGGCGCGATTCGCGGCATGGTGCATAAAGTGCGCCACTTGGTCGTGGTGGAGCCGGTAGCGGCAACCGTGGCGGAAGGAACCAACTAATGAACCTATCGGATTTACATCCCGCGCCCGGATCGGTCAAGCGGCGCAAGAAAATCGGACGCGGCCCCGGCTCCGGTCACGGCAAAACCTCCACACGCGGTCACAAGGGCGACAAGGCGCGGGGACAAAGCAAGGTCGGTTTTGAAGGCGGACAAACGCCGCTTCACCGCCGATTGCCGAAACAACGCGGTCTGGGAACGGGCTTGACGTCACGCGGCTTCAACAACGGACGCTACAAAACGCACTACACGATTGTGAATGTGTCCGACCTGAACCGCTTCGATGACGGAACGGAAATTACCGTTGAACTTTTATTCGCGCATTCGGTAATAAAAGAGGACACGCTACCCGTAAAGGTGTTAGCGGGCGGCGAATTAACGAAACGCTTAACGGTTCGCGCCGATAAGTTCTCGGCAACCGCCGAAGCGGCTATCACCGCACGCGGCGGCACGGTAGACTTGATCGCTGCGCCGCGCACCACGGCGGAAGGTATCGCCGAAAACCGCGCCGCGAACAAAGCGGCACGGGCGGCATAATCACTGCGTTCGGAACATGGTTTAACCGCCAAGACGCCAAGAACGCGGAGAAAGGAGAGGAGAAATCTTACTCCTTTGCGTTCTCGGCGTCTTGGCGGTTAAATCAGCGTAGGAGTTTTTGAAAACAGATGCTTGATAAATTGGTTGCGGCGATGCAGGTGCCGGATATTCGCAAGCGTATCCAGTTCGTGCTACTCATGTTCGGCGTGTACGTGCTGGCTCTTCATGTTCCGGCGGCGGGGGTGGATCACGACGCTATTAAGCGACTCGCGGGAACGGGTGTGCTGAACGCGCTTGACATCTTCTCCGGCGGGGCTTTGCGAAAGTTCTCCGTGATTACGCTGGGCGTGATGCCGTACATCAACGCTTCGATCATCATGCAACTGATGACCGTGGCGATTCCGCAACTACAGGCACTGCAAAAAGAAGGCGATTCGGGACGCAAGCAGATCAACAAGATCACGCGCTACTTGACGGTGGGGTTGGCGATCTTGCAAAGCATCGGTTTGTACCAACTATTCTCCTCACA
>JACMIU010000119.1 GCA_014380985.1 Armatimonadota bacterium
GCGGAAGTACACGTCCAGAATCATCGCGCAATGTTCGCTCATGTCGGTCGCTACCCATGTCGCGCCCGCGTCCGCCGAACGAAGCAAAACCGACGGAGAACCGACACGCCCCCCGGCGAAAACGAGCGTTTTGTAGTCGAGAACTCCCGCATTGATGAACGGCTGCCGCACGACTTGCAGGGCGCACAAGCCCTTAACCGGTGCGCCGGTGATCGTTGTCACCGCGTTCCACGTCGCCCCGCCGTCTTTAGTTTCATAAAGCGGCGTGGTGTCGGTCACACCGGGAAAATAATCGCTACCGATATTACCCGCGAAGCCGTGTTTTTCGTCAAGAAACACGATGCACCGAAAGTAGGTTCCCGGCTTGTCTAATTGTTTCTCCCACGTCGCGCCGCCGTCGGTGGTGCGGTAGATTTTGCCGGAGCCGTTGACATACCAGCCGAGCGAGGGGTTCACGAAATAAATGTCGTCCTGCTTGCCCCGGTATGCTTCCGTGGGCAGTTTTTGCCATGCCGACGTTGAGGAGAGTGGTGCTGTCGGCGCGGTTTGCGCGTGTGCCGCGTTGAAACCGGTGAAAAGAAGCGCGGCGAGGGCGCAAAAGCGAAGGCGTGAAATCATTTCCATTTATGGAAATGATACAGCCGTCGTCGCCGGTTGTCAAGACTGCGTTTCCATTTATGGTAATATAATCGGCAATGCTCAAGCCGCCTACCCGCACCGATGCTTTGCTCCATCCGGTTCGTATTCGTATCGTGATGGCACTGCAGGATAACTCGCTCAACGCCGCGCAGATCGCTTCTCTCCTCGGCGATGTGCCGCTGACCACGCTGTACCGTCACCTCAACGTTTTGCTTGCCAGCGGAACTATCGCGGTGTCGAAGGAAACCCCGATTCACGGCGCGGTGGAGCGTGAGTTTCGCTTGGTGGAATCCGCGACGTATTTGGACGCGGAGCGCGATAAGCCGACTGGGGCAGAGATACTCGGCTTGGTGAATGCCCTAACCGACGTGGTGCGCGACCGATTCAGTCGCTACGTCGCCGCCGCTCCGATGCCCCCGCCCACCGGCGAAATATCGCTACTGGTAAAGTCTGTGTATCTCACCGACGCGCAACACGACGCTTTGCGCCGTTACATGATGGAGTTAATACGTTCGCCGGAAAATTGGAAGCCGTCCGAAGGTCGCCGCCGCCGTTTAGTCGGTTTTTTCGCTGTGCCGGAAACCGGGGAAGAAAGTAGCGGGCATGGTTGAAACCGTGCGGGGGTGGTATAATAACCGTGTCGGTGAGCGCAAAGTGTGTTGTTGCGGCACGCTTTCTTAGTAGCCGATACCGGAAAATCGCCTTGGCGATTTATCCGACAGGAAAACCGCCTTTGGCGGTTTGTCCGATACGGGGGCGATTGGAGTTGACGGGATGATGTCCGGTCAGGTTGCGAGCCGAGGAGCCTATGGCCTCGTAAAAATGGGCAAAAAAACAAATGCAAAAACGAATAACTTCGCTACTGCACGCAACATCGCTCCGGCGACGTTCGCATACGCCGCCTAACTTCGGTTAGGTGCGCACCGCCCCTTCTCGAACTGGCGAAATGGTCGAGAGGCGGCTAACCAACATTCGCTACCCGGTGGCAAAGCACGTAGCCATCGCGGGAAAATAACGCGCTTACCAAAGCGGTAGCCGGTAAACGGGCGACCACGCGGGAAAATTAAATCGTAGACTACGCTCGTAGATGCTTGTATTAGGTACGTTTCGGACCAGAGTTCGAGTCTCTGCGCCTCCACTAAATGCGGCACACACTCGCGGCGGTAACGCCGGTGTGCAGTAAACAAAATGCCCTGCCGGGTTTCCGGCAGGGCGTTTTTGTTTGCCTTGCGAAAAGCGCGTGATAGAATACCCGGCTATGTCCGATACCCTCCCTGAACGCCCGAATGCCCGCCTTCTCCTCCTTGACCCGGAACGTCGCGCCTTGCTACTCCTGCGCGTGAACAATTTGCACCGCCAAGCCGGGGGAGATTTTCGCTCGTGCTGGGAAACGCCCGGCGGCGGGGTGGACGCGAATGAAACCTTTGAGCAAACGGCGGTGCGTGAGTTATGGGAAGAAACCGGGCTTGTCGCCGGAACCGATGCGGTTATCGGCGAAATCGTGCGCGACGTGCGCCGCGTCGTGCCGTGGGGCGAACCGCTTGCCCCGTCGCAAATGGTTTCCGTGGAACGTTACTTTGCCGTGTGGCTTTTGTGTGACCCGTCCCGCGTTTGCAATACCAACCTGCTCGATTACGAATGCGTCAATATCCAAGAATACCGATGGTGGACGAAGGAAGAAATCCGTGCGGCGACCGACGCCGGAACCGATATATTCCTGCCCGATGACCTTGCCGACTATTTTCCCGGCGCGTAGAGGAATGGTTCGCCCCCATCGCCCGTTCCGTCGCCGCGGACGATGGCGTTCAGGATCCGTTCGTAGCGGGGGCCAATCACTTTCCAGTCGAACGTGTTTTCGCAGTACGCCCGGATTGCGGCGCGGTGCGCGAGGTTCTCGGCGATTGCACGCTTCAGCGCGGTGATGATTTCGGCGGGCTTTTCGCGGTCAACGACGAACACGAACGGCAGGTTTGTATCCAAATTGTGCGCGGATTCGGGCGACACCACGAGCGACAAACCCGCCGCCATTGCTTCCAGCAGTACGCCCGCGTGCGCTTCGCCGTCCGAAATCAGCACCATCGCGGCGTACTGCGTCAGGTCGGAATGCACGGTGTCGCGGCTCCATCCGCCGAGATACGTTACGTTCGCGCCGTTGCCGAGATAATCGGGTTCGTCGGTGGGCCCTATCAAATCTACCTGCACACCCGGTTCACCAAGCAGAATGTCACCTAAAAACCGCTGTTTCTTGCGCGGTTGTACCCGCCCCAAAACTAACGCGGGCTTGCTCGGAACCGGATCAAAGTGCATCGCCGACGTTTCAATGCCGTTCGGAAGCACCCACGCCTTGCCTTGATAACCGCGTTCATAGAGCATATCGCGGATCTCGTGACTCAGTGTGATGTGGTGCGAGGCGCGAATCATGCGGCGCAACGTCTTCTTGAACTTCGGCGTCCAGTGCGCGGGGAACGCGGCGTGACCGTAATGCGATGTGACGGCTAAACGAAACTTCAGCAGTTTTTGCCACGGAACCCAGAACTTCGTGCCGAGATCGAAGTGCAGATGCGTCAAATCGTACTGCCATGGTTTCGCCCGAAGCACCGAAAGCATCGTAATTTCTTCGTTGAATACGGTCACGTCGTGTCCGGCGCGGGTAAGATAGTTTTGCTGTTGCCAGATAACGTTCTCGACGCCGCCCCACGACGGCGGCGGAATCGGCAGAGAGCCGTTGCTAACGAGTAAAATCTTCACGGGGAGGGGGAAACTTTCAGCGACGCGATAAAGTTTTGGTAGCGCGGCAGGATAACGCTCCAATCAAACGTCGTTTCGGCATAGGCGCGAATCGCGGCGCGGTGCGCGGCGTTGCCTGCCACGGCGGACGCGATGGCATGGGCGACCGCCGCCCTGTCGCCCCGGTCTACGACCTTGACGAACGGTAATGCGGTATCCAGATTCGCCGACGCCTCTTCACTCACAACCACGGAGCAGCCGGCGGCGAGTGCCTCAATCACGACCAAGGGATGCGCCTCGCCGTCCGACAGTAGCACGAGCGCGGCGTAATCGGTAAGGTGTTCACATACCTCGCGGCGCGTCCATTCGCCGCGTCGCCGCACATTCGCGCCGTTGCCGTCGAAATCGGGCGGGGTATCCGCGCCGAGCGGTCCGATCAAATCGCACTCCACCGGTAGCCCGCGTAGCGTTTCCGCCAAAAACTCCTGCTTTTTTCGCGGTTCGACCTTGCCCAGCACCACGGCTTTCGCGTGTGCCGCTTCGGGGACGAACCGCATTTCGTTGCAATACAAGCCGTTCGGGTGAACGTGAACGGGGCAGGTGAACCCGCGTTCCTTTGCAAGCGCAGCGATCTGTTCGCTCGGCGGCAGGAACGCGGAACCATTACCCAATGCGTCGAAGCGACCAGCGAACCGGCGCGACCACCTGTCCGGGAACGCCGCGTAGCCGTCCTGCGTCGTGACCAACAGGCGCACCTTGAACAAGCCATACAACCGCGTCCAAAGTTTCGTGCGCGAGTCGTCGTACAAATGTACCACGTCGTATTGCCACGGGCGCGAACGAAGCAACTGCCAAAGCGCGGGGCGGCGACGGTTCAGAATGCCGAC
>JACMIU010000120.1 GCA_014380985.1 Armatimonadota bacterium
CGCTGGGCGGGCGCGAATCGTGGCAATCGCGGCGCGACAAAACGTCGGGCTACTCGCGGCGCAGGCGCGAGAGACGGGCGCGGCGCACGTCGCCGTAACGGACGTGGCGCACCTGCCTGCACTGAAGAGCGAACTGCCCTCCGGCGTTCACGCGCACGGTGGAAGCGACGCGCTAACGACGCTGGCGACGCTCCCCGAAGTGGATACCGTAGTCGTGGCGGTGGCGGGCGCGGCGGCTCTCGCGGCGACGCTGGCGGCGGTTCGCGCTGGAAAGCGCGTTTGTATTGCGACGAAAGAAGTGCTGGTAGCGGCGGGCGAACTGGTCATGATGGCGGCGCGAGAATCCGGCGCGGAAGTCCTGCCGATTGATTCGGAGCATTCGGCACTGTTTCAGTGTGTGCGGGGCTATCGTGTCCCCGGCGACATCGCGCACCTGTATATTACGGCGAGCGGCGGGCCGTTTCGCACGTGGTCAAAAACGCAAATCGCGGCGGCGACGATTGAGGACGCTTTGAAGCACCCGACGTGGCGCATGGGCGGCAAGATAACGATTGATTCGGCGACTTTGATGAACAAGGGCTTGGAGGTTATCGAGGCGTGTCATCTGTTCGGTGTGCCGATAGAAAATATATCGGTCGTGGTGCATCCGCAGAGCGTGGTGCATTCGTTGGTGGAGATGACCGACGGCGCACTGTTAGCGCAACTCGGCTTGCCCGATATGAGGTTACCGATTCAGATTGCGCTGACGCACCCCGACAAAACGGACATTGATTTGCCGCGCCTGAAACCGGCGCAAATGGGAACCCTGACGTTCGAGGAGCCGGACACCGACCGTTTTCCGGCAATCGGTGTGGCGCGGTCGGCGTTTGCGCGGGGCGGCACAACCCCCGCAACCTTGAACGCGGCGAACGAGGCGGCGGTGGCGGCATTCTTAGGCGGCAAGATTCGCTTCCCGCAAATCGTTGAAATCGTGGCGCAAGTCACGAACGCGCACGAAACGCGCCCCGCGAATACGCTGGAGGCGGTACTCGCGGCGGACGCATCGGCGCGAAACAATGTCGCGGATGCGGTAGGATAACATTATGAGCGTAACCGGTGTATTAACCTTTGTCTTCGTTTTGATTGTTCTGGTTTTCTTCCACGAACTCGGACACTTTCTGTTTGCGAAACTGTTTCGTATGAAGGTCGAGGAGTTTGCAATCGGCATGGGCAACCCGAAACTGCGCGTGTACCACGACGGCGAAACCGAATACAATCTGCGAGCCATCCCTATCGGCGGCTTTGTGCGAATCAAGGGTATGGAGATTGAGGACGCCGCCGAACGCCGGTTGACCGGGGCGAACGAGCAGATTGCCGAACCGGCATCCGCGAACGCCGGTTTTGAAACCACCAATCTTTCCACGATGAAGGAAGAGGCGGCGGAGGTGGATGGCGCGGATGCCGATGGCTTCAACAATCGCCCGATTTACCAACGCTTTTGGGTGATTTTCGGCGGGCCGTTGTTCTCGTTTTTGTTCGGCTATCTGGTGTTCTGCTTGGTCGGCGCGACATTTGGTGTTGCCGATAACGCTCGCTCAACGAACATTATCGAGCAGGTAGCCGGGGGCAAGCCCGCCGCCCGTGCCGGAATACGGGCGGGCGACCGTGTTACCGCGATTAACGATCAACCGATTGCGACCGGCGAAGAAATGGTGGACGCTATTCGCGCCGCGCCGGGGCAACCGCTACGCATTACCCTGCAAAACGAAAAGAAACAAACACGCATCGTGACCGCGACGCCCGATGCCGCGCCCG
>JACMIU010000121.1 GCA_014380985.1 Armatimonadota bacterium
TGTTCCGCCGCACTTTGCACAATACCGCGCCAGCGTTCGGTCTTTTTTTCCACACGGTCACGGGTTTCCATGCGGGCGACACTGCGTTCGCTTTGGAATACGACGAAGCCGTCCGCGCCGATCTCGGTTCCGTGCTGGAGAACCTGCTCGATTTTCTCGCCGGTTTTCGGCAGCACCTGCGCCACGGTGATTCGCGTTCGCGGTTCGGTGTCCGGCGCGAACGCCGATTCAATGGTTGCCGTGACCGATTTCGGGGTGGCGACCGTGATACGGGCGCGATACGCAGTTCCGGTGTTGTTCAGTACGACAAGGCTATCGTGAACGCCGAGGCGTAGCACGGTTGCCGCGTGGTGCGCGGCGTCGGGCTGCAGGGTAACGGTGTCGGCGACTATCGCGGACGGCGATACGAAGAAATGCGGCACGGGAGTCATGCCGCATCGTACCACGAAGGCAGGCATATCTTCATTGCGGCAGGGTACATCCCCGCAACAAGCCTCACGGCGTTCGCAGTTTATCGCGCAGGTACAGCCATGTCACCGGGCGGCTCTGGTAGTCCTTGCCCAAGAGTTTCGATAGTTCCGCCTGAATCTGCTCACGGGATTTGCCGGTTTCCTTTTCGCGGCTTTTCCAGAACGCTTCCCACCATCCCGCCGGTTGGACTTTCGCGCCGTCGTACTCGGTGACGCGCCCGGTTTCGCCCGCCGTGACAAGGCTTCCCACGTAATCGCTCTGCGCGTAAACGCGCTCAATCTGCTCGTGAATCGCCTTCAAGTCGGCTTCGTCCACCACACCGTTATCGGTCGCTTTGTAAAACTGCACCGTGACACGAACCGGAAAGCGCGAGTCGCGCTCAATTGGCAAACCGTCTATTTCGGTAAACTTGCCTTCGAGTTCGCCGTGTCCGATAACCGCATTCTCGACGTTGCTTTTCATTCGCGTCGCGGGCGCACCGGCTGCCGACATCGGGGCGGGCATTGCCATTTCATCCATCGCTAATGCCCGGTACTCTGGCTCTTTGTGCTTTAGCGGAACCTGAATCAGCAACACCATATTCATCCCCGCTTCGGGTTTGCGGGTTTCGGGATTTCCAACGGTGGGCGTTTGCGCCGGAGCGTCGGTTTTGAAGTCGGACTCGCGGGTTCCGGTCAGGCTCGCCCGCTCCCCCTTCGCGTTGTGGAAAAGGCGTTGCCCCCACACCGCACCGGTTTCAAAAGCGTCGCGGGTGTTGTCAATAATCGTCGCCGACGTGCCTTCGCGGGTCGCCAAAATCGTCAGCACCGCCGGGTTTTTCGCGCCGCTCTGGTAGTTGAACAGCACCGGATTGAACGTCGCTACTCCGCCCTTCGGAATCGGCAGGAAACACGCTTGCGCGGAAACCAGCACCTTGCCGTCGCGCTCCGGGGCGAACAGGTTTTTTGGCACGTTCCCTTTCCACGATTCGGGCTTGGTCAGGTAGCGCGTCGGCTCGATTAAAAAGTCGTGAAGCGAGACGCGCCGCAAGTCCTTGCCCTTCGCATTGCCCACCAACAGCGTGAAACTTTGCGGGTCAAGGTCGGCGGTTTTGTCGGAAAAGTTCGGCTCCCGAATCACCGGCATACAGGTCGTGGTCAGTTTTTCGGCGGAGTCGCGGCTCGCCACCTGTATCGTCATGTCGCTAATATTGGGTCCGACCGACGATCCCTTGTAGCGACCGGTGTCCTCCCACGTCACATTGACCACGTTCAAGCCGTGTTTCGCGGCGAGTGCCTGTGCAGACTGGTCGTTGGTCATCGCGGCGGTGCGCGCAATCGCGGCATGGTACATTTCTCGTTCGGCTTTGGTCATCACCTTCGGTTTCTCCGGCTTCTTCGATTTCTGTGACTCGGCGACTGATACCACCGTGATAGGTTGCGGCGTTTGGGTAGCGTTGACACAGCCAAAGCCGGTCGCCGCCACGGCAACCGGCAAGCCAATATTTCGTAAGACATTTCGCATAAGTTCGGATTCCTTTTCCCTGTCGGTTTAGAATCCGCGCCGCCGCGCTTCCTTCAAATCCACAAAACCGGGTTTCGCGGGATTATTTCATCGCCCCTAACAATTCGTCGAGCGAAATCAGCGCGAAACTGCTGGCGTAGTCGCTCATGGCGTAGGGCAAAACCACCATGCCGTTATGCACGAGCGAACCGCAGGAGTAGACCACGTTCGGCACGTAGCCTTCGCGCTCGTTTGCGTTCGGCGTTAGAATCGGTTCCGTGGTGCGCCCGATGACTTTGGACGGGTCGTCTTTGTCGAGCAGTGCCGCGCCGATGGAGTATTTTCGCATCGGGCCGACGCCGTGCGTCAAAAGAAGCCAACCGGCATCGGTTTCAATCGGCGAACCGCAATTACCCAGTTGCACAAACTCCCACGGGAACGTCGGTTTTAGCAGTAACTGCTTCGTGTACCAGAAGTGTAGGTGCTCGCTGAACATGATGTAGATGTTTTCGCCGTCCTGCCGCGAAATCATCGCGTAGTTGCCGCCGATTTTGCGCGGAAACAACGCCATGCCTTTGTTCTGTACTTCGGGTCCGTTGAGCGTGGTGATATTGAAGCGGCGGAAGTCCGTGGTTTCCACCATCTGCGGGAAAATCTGCTTGCCGTCGTAAGCAGTGTAGGTTCCGTAATAGGTCGGCTTGCCATTCTCGTCTATGAAGCGGACAAAGCGGGCATCCTCAATACCGTTCGACTCGTGCGGTGCATAGGGGAAAATCACGCGCTCGGTGATGTCGGTGTTGGTATCATACACCATTTCGTAGTTCGCCTTGGCGAGAGCGATCACATCATGGGCGACGCGCTCGGTTTCCGCGCCCCGTGAGCGTTGTTGCCGCTTGACCAGTTCCACGTTCGCTTTGAGTTGATCCAGATTAAACGTTTCGTCGAGAGCGGCAATCATGGCGCGGGATATATCGTTGAGCCGGTCGAGCTCGGCTAACTTTTTCTCGAACAACGCTTTTTCGTAGATCGAGTTCGGCACAAACTCCGGCGACGTGACAAACGGCGAATCTTCCGACATATGGATATTGTTCGCGGCGTCAATCACGCCCGTGCCGAACGTGATGGAGGAGATATGCCCTTCCCCCACGGCGCGAAGCGAGATCACAAAGCGGAGCGAACCGGGTGGTAGCCCCCTCTGGTCGGGATCCGGCACGATGGACGGGTTCATCAGCGCGGCGGATTCGAGCGAATACTCCAGCGTGAAGTATGCGCCAATCAGCACGCGCCGCGCCGCCGATACCTGCGCCTCGGCGACGGGCAGACTGTCTTTGACCTGCTCGTAGCGACGCAAAAAATACTTGCCCAAGTGCTGATGGCGCGATTTGAAATCGGCTAACACCGCCTCGGCTTGCTCCGCCGCGTCGCGCTCTGGCAGGGACAAAATGCGGGCGATGATTTTGATGTAGCGCACGGGATCGCCGAACTGAAACGGGCGAAACAGAACGCGGGCGATATTGGGTTTAAGCACGACGTTCGTGCGGGTTGCAGTTACCATGATAAAAAAGCGCGAACCGCTTCGCGCCGGGTTCATTATGTGCATTTTTTATGCCGAATATCAAGGGGGTAAGTAAAAACTTTCCCGCCGCCGTTGCCAAAACGTACATTTTTTCTGCCATTTTAGCCATAGACAGGCTGTTTATTCCCTTCTATAATACAAGTAATCTTGTTTAGGAGGAGTTTTCCATGTCCAGTTTACCCCAATTGTCCTCGCCCTACCCGCTTGCGCCGGAGCAAATCGCGCATTACCAACAACACGGTTGGGTGTTACTGCGCGAAGTCGCCGGAACGGAAGAAGTCGCCGCCTATCGCCCCGTGATTGGCGAGGTGACAATGGCGCACAATCATAACACCAAACCGCTTGCACAGCGCGATACCTACGGCAAGGCGTTTATTCAGGTCGGCAACCTGTGGGAGAGAGACGACCGCGTGAAAGCGTTCTCGCTCGCCAAACACTTCGGACAAATCGCCGCCGAACTGATGGGCGTTTCCGGCGTGCGAATGTACCACGATCAGGCGTTGTACAAAGAGGCGGGCGGGGGCTATACGCCGTGGCATCAGGATCAGCAATACTGGCCCCTCGATGGCGCGAAGTGTGTCACGCTCTGGATGCCGCTCGTGGACGCTTCCACGAACATGGGAACCATGCGTTTCGCGTCCGGCTCGCAGGAACTCGGCTATCTCGGCGCGATGAACATTTCCGACGATTCGGAGAAAAAATTGGAGGCACTGGTCGCCGAACGTGGCTTCCCTTTGGGAGTGGCGGGCGCGATGCAAGCCGGAGACGCTACTTTCCACAACGGTTGGACGATTCACGGCGCACCGGGCAATACGTCGGAGTCCACTACCCGCGAAGTGATGACGATTATCTTTATCGAGGATGGCGCGACGATTACCGAACCGGACTCGCCGCAACGTGAAAACGATCTGCGCGGATGGTTTCCCGACCGGAAGCCCGGCGACAAAGCGGATGGTACACTCAATCCACTGATTTACTCGAAAGGATAGCAAACAATGACGAATCTTCTTCCCTTTTTCCAATATGGCGGGACGCGAAATATTGGGAGTAAACCGATTCCCGTTGACGCGGAGCATTTTGGCGAACTGCGCCGGTCGGACGACTGCCTCGGCGATGGCGATGCGCTACGCGAACGCCTTGAAGCCGACGGTTATCTGTATTTGCCCGGTGCGCTTCCCCGCGAACCGGTTCTCGCGGCGCGGCGCGAATGCGTGACGCGCCTTGCCAAAGAGGGCGCACTCGCGCCGGACACCGACCCGATGGAAGCGCGGGCGGCAATTGGCAAAAACCGATACTTCAGCGAGTCCATCGCCGAAGATAACGAACCACTTTTCGAGGTGGTTTACGGGAAGGCGATGCTCGATATTTTCCGACAATTATTCGATACCAAGGTGCGGCACTTCGATTACACGTGGCTACGGGCGGTTTCGCCCGGCAATGGGACTACCCCGCACTGCGATTCGGTTTATATGAACCGGGGAACCGACGCGCTTGTCACGGCATGGACGCCGCTCGGCGACATTCCCGTATCGGAGGGCGGTTTGGTGATGCTCGAAGGCTCACACCGCGAACGCGAACGCAAACTCGCCGAATATCTGCGGCAGGACGTGGACACGTTTTGCGAGAACGGCCCCAACGCCGACAAGATACGCGGCGGGAAAATGGGCTGGGAGCATTACGACGGCTCTTTCGCGGAATGGAACGGCACGTTCTGCAACGACGCGGCGAAAGCGCAACAGTTACTCGGCGGTCGCTGGCTAACGTCGCCGGAGTTCCGCATGGGCGACGTGCTTCTGTTCGGCATGGCGACGCTTCACGGTAGCCTTGACAATACCGGCGACCGGATACGGTTATCGTCGGACACGCGCTACCAACCGGCAAATGTGCCGGTGGACGAACGCTGGGTGCGCGGCGCGAACGGCGAACGCCCCGTCGGACACGGGCTTGCTGGGAAGCGCGGCAAAATCTGCTAACGGTTAGCGGAATAAATCGCGGCATGGTTGGGTAACATTAAGCGGCACGATAGGCAACAAACGACTGTTTGCCGCGTGACTTAGAAAAACATACCGAACCGATGAAAACAAACGCCGCGATTTTATCCGTCGCCGATGTTGACCTGCAAGAAATCGTTGATGACCGGAACGCGAACGGAGGCTACACACCATCCCCCACCGCATGGGAGGATGAGACGCTCTATTTTTTGCTTCTCGACCGTTTCAGCGATGGCAACGAGGAAACCCGTCCCCGCTTCGACCCCCAAAAGCACGGTGGCAACGCGGTCAAGAACGAACGTGCCGCGAGCAAGTGGCGCGAGTCCGGCAACACATTCACCGGCGGAACCTTGCGCGGTTTGACCGAAAAAATCGGCTATCTTCAAGGTTTGGGCATCACGACGCTTTGGATTAGCCCGGTGCTGAAACAAGCCCCGTTCGCTGATCACGATTACCACGGCTACGGCACACAAAACTTCTACGAAATCGAACCGCGTTTTGGAACCCGCGACGAGTTGGTGACGCTGGTCAAGACCGCGCACGAACACGGTATCAAGGTGATTCTGGACATCATCATCAATCACTGCGCGGACTGTTTCGAGTACGACGGGGACGCGAA
>JACMIU010000122.1 GCA_014380985.1 Armatimonadota bacterium
CGCGACGCCCGCCGCGACCGATTCGGCGTTCGCCGTGTCCACCAAGAGCGTTTCGGTGGCGATAAACAAGGGCGAAACGCCCGCGAGCCGTGCCAGTGTTCCGATGTGCCACGGGTGATCGTGACCCGTGAACGTGCGCCCCTGCGCCGCCATCAGGTGAAACGGCGCGATCCGTAAATCGCCGATGCCGCCGACATCCCAGCAATAGCGACCATACGCTTCGCGGTACGCCAACAGGTCGAGTAACCGGCTTTGCGCTGCCGCGAGTGCCGGAACCGCCTCCGCGATCCCGCGCCGTGCCGCGCCTTCGAGTGTGGCGATTTCGGCTTCCAGCGCGACCACGCCCGCCGCCGCAACCGGCGCGTACTGCTCCTTGAGCAGTGCCTGCGCCTTCGCGTTCCACGGCAGGATTTCCGCGTCCAATACCACGAAGTCCGTTTGCAGTTCGTCCCACAAGCCCGCCGATTCCATCGCCCGCGCCGTTTCGCTCAAAATTGCCCGGTGGAGCGCGGCGTCGATGGTGAAATACCGCCCGGTGCGCGTCAGCACCGCGCCGGTAAAGTCGGATTCACCCGCGCCGAAGTGCTTTCGCGCCGCTTCGTCGTCTCGGCAGACGACCATCACCGCCCGCGAACCCATGTGCTTGGTTTCGCAAATCACCGACCCGACGCCCTGCCGCGCAAAATACGCGAACGCTTCCGCCGGGTGTTCGAGATAATCGGGCAACGCGGACGTTTCCACCGGTGACATCGTGGGCGGTAGGTAGACGAGCCAACGGGGATGCGCCGCGAACCGCGACATAATTTCCAGTGCCGCCGCGTTGTTACCCGGTTGCACCACGACGTTTCCAGCAAGCCGCGTCGAAACGGCGCGACGTCCCACGTAATCCGCGAGGTGGAGCGCGTCGCCCTCCATGCCCGAAGGCGCGGGCGGCAGTGCCACTTCGAGAGGGGGAAACGAAACCGCCTCATGCTCCGGGTAACGCAGTGCCGAAAGCGAGCCGCCGAATACCGCGCCCGTGTCCACGTTCGCCGTGTTGTTGACGATACGCACCGCGTCCACCGGCGTATGCCCGTAGACGACGAACGTATCGCCCCGATAGTCCGCCGCCCAGTCGCGGCGTACCGGCAAGCCTTCCGGCGTGGTTGCGCCGGTCGTGTCGCCGTACAAGCAAAACTCCCGAATCGCGCCCGACGCCCGCCCTATCATCGGCGCGGTAATGCCCGCGTGTGCGACCGCGAGTTTCCCGCCGTCCAGCCATAGGTGCGACACCAAGCCTTCCACGAACGCCGCGAACCGCTCCGTGAACGCCTCACGGTCGCCATCGGGAAGCGCGGCAATCTGATTCAGCGATTCCTGTAAGCCGTGAGACGCCGACACGGTGCGCCCCTGCAAAGCCCGCTTCAACTTGTCGTCGTGGTTGCCGGGAACGCAGAACGCCACACCCGTGCTTACCGCGTCCATCACCAGAGTCGCCGATTCCACCACCTTTGAGCCACGGTCAACAAGGTCGCCGACGAAAATCAACCGGCGGTTGTCGGGATGGCGTGGAACGCCGTTCTCCAAGCGATAGCCGAGTTCGCCGAGAAGCCCGACCATTTTGTCGTACTCGCCGTGAACATCGCCGATAATATCGAACGCGCCGGTTTCGTGCCGCTTGTCCGGGTACAGCGGAACCCGCGTCAGCGTCGCCGCCGCGATTTCCTCCGCGCCTTTCAGGTGATACACGGCGCGAAACCCTTCTTTTTGTAGCGATTTTAGCGAACCGCGCAAATCTTTGACGTGCCGCGCTACCACGTGCCGCCCGAAATCGCGGTTTTCGCGCCCGGCGTTTCGCGCCGCGCATTCCGCCTCCGGCACGTCCAGCACAATCGCCACCGGCACCGCGTAAAAGCGACGGGCGAGGGCGATTAGCGGCTTTCGCGCCGCCTCCTGCACGTTCGTGGCGTCAATCACGACCAACTTGCGCCGCTTCAAGCGTAGCGCGGCAAGATAGTGGAGCGCGTCGAAGGCGTCCGTGGTCGTGCTTTGGTCGGTCTCGTCGTCGCCGACAAGGGCGCGGAACGTGTCCGACGACAGCGTTTCGGTCGGCAAAAAATGGGCGTGGGCGAAGGTGGACTTGC
>JACMIU010000123.1 GCA_014380985.1 Armatimonadota bacterium
CGCATTTGTTTTGCCCTGCGCCTTGAACCCGCCGAACCGGTGAATGCTTTGCGGCGTCAGTCCCAGATGCCCCATCACCGGAACGCCGCAGTCCACAAGTCGCCGGATGGTTTCGCGGATAATGTCGTTCGCGCCCTCGACCTTGACCGACTGCGCCCCGCCCTCCTGCACAAGTCGCATTCCGGCGCGAACGCCTTCCGCCGCGTCCGCGCCATACGCGCCGAACGGCAAATCGGCGAGCAGTAGCGCGTTGCGCCCGCCGCGTTCGCGCTCAAAGTCGCCGGGAGCGTCGGACAAACGCGCCTGTTGCCCGCGCCAAACTGCCTTCGTGTGGCGCACCATATCGTCCAAAGTCACCGGAAGCGTGGAATCGTAGCCGAGCGTGGTCATCCCGACCGAATCACCGACCAGAATGACATCCGAGCCCGCGCCATCGGCAACGCGCCCCTGCACGGCGTCATACGCGGTAATCATCACCACGGGCGTTTTGCCTTTGCGCGACATTAGGGGCGGCACACGTACGACAGGCGGAACGGGAGGAACGGAAGACTTTTTTTCGGGTATCACGCCGATAGTATAGCGCAAAGCGTTACCGGTTGGTGCAACCAACGAACGCGCCGCCGTGTCGTCTAAGGTATACTGCAAAAACAGAAAGTTTTTTATGGCTCTTATCGAAACCCGCGACCTGACCAAAGTTTACAAAACCGGTCCCGCCGACCTACAAGTCCTGAACGGCGTCAACCTGACGATTGAAGAAGGCGAGTTTGTCGCCATCATGGGGCCTTCCGGCTCCGGCAAATCAACGTATATGAATATCCTCGGTTGCCTCGACCGACCGACTGCCGGGAAATACTGGCTATCCGGCGACGACGTTTCCAACCTGTCCGACGACCGATTAGCGGAAATCCGTTGTGAGCGGTTCGGGTTCGTGTTCCAGTCGTTCAACCTGCTTGCCCGCACCACCGCGCTACAGCAGGTCGAAGTCCCGATGCAGTACGCGGGTCGCCTAAACCGCAAGGCGCGGCAGGAGCGGGCGGAATGGGCATTGAGCCGCGTCGGGCTTGCCGAGCGCATGGATCACAAACCGAACCAGTTATCGGGGGGGCAACAACAGCGCGTCGCTATCGCCCGCGCTTTGGCGAACGACCCGGTGGTAATCATGGCGGATGAACCGACCGGCGCACTCGATACACGCACCTCGATTGAGATCATGGATATTTTTCAGGAACTCAACCGCGAAGGCAAAACCGTAGTGATGGTGACGCACGAAATGGACATCGCCCAGCACGCCACGCGCATCATCCGCTTCAAGGACGGCGATTTGGTCGAGGACGACGCGGTGAAGGGGCGGCACGACGCCCGCATCGAGCTCGCCCAACTGATTAAAGAGCAAGCCGAGAAAGACTTGCGAAAGGCGCAGGAATCGGCGGGGGTACGGTAACGACACAAAGCAAAACGTCCCGGCAACGGTTTCGTTACGTGAATAGGGTGACGTTCCTACGCCTTCCGGCGATGTGTCAGGAGAGTCCATGAACATCGAACTGCCCGATTTCGCGCTGGTGGTACTTATCGGCGCGTCGGGCGCGGGCAAGTCCACCTTCGCCCGCGCCCATTTTTTGCCGACCGAAACGCTGTCATCGGACACGTTTCGCGCTCTTGTCGGCGACGATGAAACCGACCAAAGCACCACTGCCGATGCTTTCGACGCACTGCATTATCTCGCTGCCCTTCGCCTCAAACGC
>JACMIU010000124.1 GCA_014380985.1 Armatimonadota bacterium
ACTAAGGCGGGAACTGTCATACCGCTATTTTACAGCATAATTAAAAGAACTGAATAGCCATATGGTACCGTTAGCAGGTAAAGAAAGCCCGTAGTTTTCCTGTAATTGGTGGCGTGTCAAAATCGTTTTATCCTTGGCACGAAGCATCGATTATCACGAAAGACAAAATTATGCGTATCTTACTCACCACCCTAATGGCGACCAGTTGCACCCTCGGTATGCTTACCACCGCCAACGCCTTGCCGAGCATCACCGTTTACCTGTCGGCTCCCGACGCACAGGTCGCCCCGACAACGCTGACCAGCCTTTCCGTGGAAACATTTGACGCGCTTTCCACCAGTGCCAACAATACCGCGCCGTTCGTGTCCGCCATCGGAACATACACGGGAACCTTTAAGCCGAACGCCGACGACCAATACGGCAACGGCACGAATAACTACTTCACGTTCGGAGCACAAAGCGGCACGTCAACCCCGGTTTCGCTCTCGTTCACCACTCCCATCGCGTATTTCGGGTTCGCCTATTGTGCGGGCGATCCCAACAACGGTGTAACGTTCTACGACAATACCAACGCCTTCCTCGGTCGCTTCTCGACATCCACCTTGCTAACCGTGTTAAACAACGGCGTCGGAACCGTGACGGCAACCGATAGCACGGTGTACAACACGAGCCAGTATTTCGGCAAGCCGAACACAACGAACACCAACACCAGCGAACCGTACTCGTTTGTGAACTTCTTCATTACCGGCGGCACGGTCGGGCGCATCGAGTTTGACAACTCCAATCTCGGCAGTACCGGCTACGAGAGCGACAACCACACCATCAGCACCACGCCGCAAACCACGGACGGCACACCGTTCGTTTTCGTGAGCAATGTCGCGGTTGTGCCGGAAGCAAGTAGCGTTTCGCTTCTTGCCCTCGCGGCGATTCCCGCTCTCGGCGTGTTGTCGGCGCGTCGGCACAAGTAGTTCGGTTTCGTAGCAAAATCGGTGAGCAGGTCGCGCCTACCGAGGTAGACGCGACCTTTTTTTGCTTTACGCGCTTAATTCGGCAAGCCGTTCGCGCACGGCGTCCACCGCGCCGTTTAGTGTCACTTCTTTCGCGGCATCCTTTGCGTCACGCCGCGCTTTGATTTCCACCGTGCCGGACGCAAAACCCTTGCCGAATACCACGCGCACTGGGTAGCCAATCAAGTCGGCGTCCTTGAACTTGACGCCGATACGCTCGTCGCGGTTATCGAGCATCACGCTGATTCCGGTGCGTTCCAGTTCGTCATGAAGCGTTTCGGCGGCGGCAAGCGCGGGTTCGTCCTTGATGTTGCCGACGATGACCACGACCTGGAGCGGGGCTACCGACGGATGCCAGATAATCCCGTTTTCGTCGTGCGACGCTTCGATGAGCGCGGCGAGCAAACGCGAATTGCCAATGCCATACGACCCCATCAGAATCGTGCTTTGCTCGCCGTTTTCGGCGACGTAGGCGGCTTTGAGCGGCTCGGAATACTTTGTGCCAAGTTTGAAAATATGCCCGACCTCGATACCCCGCGCATCGGTCAAAAGATACTGCGGCGCAACGGGGCAGGGATCGCCCGCCACGGCGACGCGCGCATCGGCGTAGTCGGCGGGCGTAAAATCGCGCCCCGGATTCACACCGGTGATGTGCGCGTCCGCCGCGTTCGCCCCGGTCACGCCGTTTCGGACGTAGCGAACTTCATAGTCGGCAATCATACGGACGTTTTGCTTTAGCCCGACCACGCCCGCGAAGCCGACCGGCGCACCGGTCACGGACTCGACTATGGCTTCAGAGGCGAGTGCCAAATCCTTCGCCCCGATAAAGCGGCGCAGTTTGATTTCGTTGACCTCGCGGTCGCCGCAAAGCAGCACGACCACAGGCGTACCGTCGGCGACGTAAACCAGCGTTTTGATTAACTTCTGCGGGGCGACTTTGAGAAACCACGCCACTTCCTCAATCGTTCGTGCGCCCGGTGTCGGTACGGTTTGCAGCGCCTCTTCCGGCACGTCGGGGTCGGTCGGTGCAATATCGGGACACGCGCACGCTTCGGCGTTCGCGGCGAAGTTCGCTTCCGCACAGCGCAAAACCGTGTCCTCGCCCGCGTCGGTGAGAATCAGAAACTCGCGGTTGTCTAAATCGCCGATGTCGCCGCCGTCCGCCTCGGCTTCCACGAACGGTAACCCCATGCGGTTAAAAATGTTGCGGTAACTTTGCGCGAACGTGTCAAACGACGCATCCATTCCGGCAACGTCGCGGTCAAACGAATACGCATCGAACATAATGAACTCGCGGGTGCGAAGCGTTCCGCCACGCGGGCGCGGTTCGTCGCGGAACTTGGTTTGGTGCTGGAACATCAGCAAAGGCAACTGCCGCCACGAACGCACTTCGCGGCGCACAATGTCGCACATTGCTTCCTCGTGCGTGAAGCCAAGCGCATATTCGGCGTCGCGGCGGTCGGAAAGTTTGTACACCACGGGAACGTCCCACCGCCCGGTTTCCGTGAGCAGTTCCTTCGGGGTCAGGGTCGGTAGGCGCGTTTCGAGGCAACCGATGGCTTCCATTTCCTCCCGAATCACCTGTTCGACGCGGCGGATCACGCGCCACGCAAGGGGCAGGTACGACCAAACCCCGGCGGCGAGTTGGCGGATATATCCGGCGCGGAGCAAGAGTTGGTGCGAGGCGAGTTCGGCATCGGCGGGAACTTCGCGCAAGGTCGGGAGCAAATAACGGTCGGCTTTCACAGGTAGGGGCTTTCTTGGGGCGCGGCGCGAACAATGCAAGGCGGCGCGGCGAACGGTTTCAACAAGCACGATTATAGCCGACGCCGATACCCGGCACAAGGGGAACGCTTGCGTCGTTTGCCATTTCTGCTTTACAATGCGGTATGGGCTTCTACGAACCGGTGTTTTTTGCGCTACTTTTTGCGGCGACGGCGGCGATTTTTCCGTTCGGTAAAGGGCGCAAAAGCGATCCCGATCCCCTGCCCGAACCGGCTATGGGTCGTACCTTGACGCCGCTTGCCGAGTTCACGCTCACCGATGCTTACGCCGACCGTGCCGCTTGCACGAAGGTATGGGACGCGCTTGCGATGGGCGAACGCGGCGAGGACGAGCCGGGCGAAACCCGCTATTTCGCTATCGCCGCGCTTGATGAATCGGTTGCCGGACGCGACGCGGCGGCACAGGTGGCGGCGCAACTCTCCCGCGACGCGACCGGACGCGGCTACTCGGTTCTGCTGATAGACGCCGACATTTCGCTCGGATTGTTGCATCAGTTTTCCCTGTTCGCCCCGCGTGACAAACAACCGACCGACGCACCGGGCGTGTCGGAGTTTCTGCGCGTGATCGCCGGACGCCTCGAACCGCTCCTCAAACTCGCGTGGCGCACCGAAGGCTTGCTACTGCTTCCGGCAGGGGCGATGGTGGAACCGGAGAAACTACGTGCGGCGTCCACGGAGAAACTGCTTCGTGCGGCAAGTGCGCTGGCGGAAATCGTTGTCGTGAACGCCCCCCCGGTTTTCGGCGATGATAGCGCGGTGCAAAACTCCGATCTGCTTCCGCGCATGGACGGAGTGTTGATCGCGTTCCCGTCCGCGCAAGCCGTAGCCGGGGATACCGAGGCGTTGGCGATACTCTCGGTGATGGGCGTCCCGCAGGTCGGCGCGGTGATCGCTCCTCCCGCCGAGCCGGTGGAAACGCTGAAGGACGAGGAAATGCCGCCCACGGTTGCCGCTGTGTATCCCGTACTGCCGGAGGAAAGCGAACCCGAACCCATCGCCGAAGTGGTGACGGAGGCTCCCGCAATCGAACCTGAACCCGCGCCGGAACCGCTTTTGCCCGTCGCGGTAGAACCCGAACCCGTTACGCCCCCCGTACCGTTGGAAACGCCGGTTCCCTCGTTTATGACAAATGCACCGACCGTCGAGAGCAGAGCGCGGCGCGGAGATTCCCGCCGTGCCGTTCCGGTCGAAGCGGTTCCGATTTATCCTGCCGCGCCCGTCGCCGCCCCGCGCCCCGCGCCCCCGGCAATCGTGGGCGTGACCGCGACACCCGAACCCGTTATGACAAACACTACCTACCGTCCCGATGTTTCGCTCGAACTGCTTCCCGCCACTGGCGAAACGTCTACGCTGGTGCTTCGTGCCGAGGTCGGTGCAAGCGGAAACGGCGCGGTGCTGGTTCTGGAAATCCGCACCCTCGCCGCGCAGTCGAAGCGTCTCCGCGCCAACAACCCCGGCGCAAACACGGACGCACTACTCGTCATCGAATCGCTGGTATCTGACGACGCGCCGGAGGATGTCACGACGCTTCGC
>JACMIU010000125.1 GCA_014380985.1 Armatimonadota bacterium
CTTCTCGAAGGGAATGCGGCAACGTGTCGGAATCGCGCAAACGCTGATCAACGACCCCGACCTGCTGTTCTACGACGAGCCGACTTCGGGCTTGGACGCTATTGCGCGGCGCGATATTCGTGACTTGATGCTGGAACTCAAGCGGCAGGGCAAGTCTATGTTCCTGTCGTCGCACCAGTTGGAGGATGTGGAGGCGGTTTGCCACCGGGTTTCGATTATCCACAAGGGCAAGTTGCAGAAAATCGGAAGCGTCGAAGAACTGCTCGCCGGTGAACTGGTCGAAGTGACGCTTTCGGGCGTGACACCGGGCTTGGGCGAATCCATCCGGCAGGTCGCCGGGGACGCGCAGATCGAAGTCAACGGAACCCGAACCAGCGTTTTGATGAGAAACACGCCGGAAGCGATTGGTCGCCTGATTGATGTTGCCCGCAAAGCCGAGGCGAACATCGTTTCGATTGAACCGAAGCGTAAAACGCTCGAAGATTTGTTTGTTGAGGTGGTCGGCGGCAAGATAGACGAAACGGGCGCGGTGACGGCTCCCGTCGCTAGCACCAACGGCACAAGTGGAAACGGGAACGGTGCGGCATCGTTCGACACACCTACCCCCGTTGCCCCGCTGACGACCGCGACCCCGAAAGCGTCCGCCAACAAATATAAGGATTTAGCCCGAAAATGAATACCGTTTTAGTTATCGCCGGAAACACGATCAGCGAAGCGATGCGTCGCAAGATTCTGCTTGCCTTCCTGATGGTCGGTCTCGCCGTGATTGTGTTTATGTTCGCGTTTTCGACCTTTTCCGCCCGTCAGGAGTTGACACTTATTAAGGGCATGGGGCTGGGCATCATTTCGCTCGCCGGGCTTTTTATCTCGGTGATTTTGTCTATCTACCTGATTCCGACCGAACTGGAACGCCGCACCATTTACACGATTTTATCGAAACCGGTGACGCGCTCGCAGTTTCTGCTCGGCAAGTATCTCGGCGCGATTGGCACGGTCGCCATCAACATTCTTGCGATGGGCTTGCTGTTTGTCGCGGCGGTCGCGGTGAAGCAGGTGATGGCGGGGCAACCGGTGGACGCGGGCGAATTGCTCAAAGGCGTTTTGATGACGCTGATGCAGATGATTCTGCTCTGCTCGCTGTCGGTGTTTTTGTCGGTGTTCACGCCGCCGCTGATTAACTTCTTCGGCACGTTGTCGCTGTTTATCATCGGCTCGATGTCGGCGGTGACGTATGACTTAGCCAAGTCGCAAACGAGCAACGTGGCAAAGGCATTCTTTACCGGCATCCACTATATTGTTCCGAACTTCGGCAACTTTACGTTCACCAACCCACTCCTAAATCCGGAAGTACAGGTGGTCAACCCGACACTGTTTCTGGTGCAAAACTGCATCTACGCGGTGGTTTACTCGGCGGTGTTACTGATTTTAGCGGTGCTGGTGTTCGACCGCAAGGAAGTTTAGAACACTTACGTTACTTTAGAAATGGTCACATAAATCATGGCATTTACCCCCAACAAGAAAAATCAACTCCTCGGCACGGCGATTGCGCTGATGTTCGGCGTCGGGTTTCTGCAAAGCCAGATTGACCCGCTTCGCAACCAACCGGCACTCGAACCGGCTTCGGCGAAGATAGCGGCGTTTGGCGGCGCGGGCGGCACGGCGGCGTTGCCGTTCACCTACACGCTCGGTGCGCTGACCGGCTTTCGGCAGGTCATCGCCGGTCTACTCTGGGTGCGAACCGACTCGTTTTTCCACTCCGGCAACTACGATGCGGTTCTGCCGATGATTCGTATGATCACGTGGCTCGACCCGAACTGGACGGATGTGTACGCGACCGGCGCGTGGCACTTGATGTACAACTTCACCGACACCGACCAGCGTTCCGACCGCCGCTATCTCGGTCCCGGCATGGCACTGCTCAATGAGGGTATCGCCAACAACGCCGGTAACTACGAAATGTATAAGGAAAAAGGCTGGAACGCTTTCGACAAAATCAAGGACTACGAGCTGGCGTCGGAAGCGTTGAAGAGCGGCATATCTAACGACAAAGAGTACGATGTGACGCAGGTCGGACACTTGTACGCGCACTCGCTCGAACGCGCCGGGCGCATTGACGAGTCTATAGCGCAGTGGGGCGCGGTTATCGCCGAGCATAAGAAACGTATCGCCGACCCGAAGGCGACGCCCGATAGCAAAGGGCGCAACGAAAGCAGTTTGCGCTCGGCGACAACAAACTGGGAGCATTTGCAGATTCGCAAGCAGGTACGCGCCGCAAACACGCAACCACCTATCAATATTGAGTTTACGAGCAAGATTACCCGCGTTGAGCCGAAAATACTCAAAATCGAGGGAACGTGGCGATGCTGGGGGACGGCGGGCAAATCGTATGACATGGGGACGCTGGAAAGCCCCGGCAAGGGCGTCTTGCTGTCGGGTCCGACCGACGGGGCGCGGGTGGATGTTCGGTTGCAGGACGAGGGCTATAAACCGCAAACTCCGCAAGCATTCTCGTTCGATATTGACCAATCGGTGACGCTGATGCAGGAGCAGATTTCGACCCGCGACGGTCGCCTTGCTGAAACCGGGGGCTTGTTTGTGGCGGCGGGCAAGTTCGCTACTTCCTCGGACGGCAATCTGCAAAGCGTGAACGTGTATTCGTTCCCCGATGCCGACGTGAAAACCTACGGTTTGGGAACGCTCGCGCTGTCGAGGGGCTTAACGAAACTGTCGCCGATGGGCAAGCGTCAAGCCGTGGTGGCGGCGTATCCGCCGCCGCGCACGATGAAAATGTCGTTCTACAGCGACGCGGAAACGGCGACGAAGTTTGCCCAATTGTCGAAAGACACGGCAAAACTCGCCGAATTGGACAAGAAAAACTTCCGCGTTTCGCCGGTGACGGTGGAGAAGCCGGGCTCGTATTCGCGCAAAATTGACATGAGCAAAGATCCAAAGATGTATTCGTTCGGCAAGGACAAATACGAACTGATTCTGTCGCTCAACCCGCGCATCTTCCCGGACAATATCCAAGACCGATTCGGCTACAGCGGCGAAGGTATCGCGGAAAGTAGCAAATACTTTGTCGTAGACAAGAGCAAAAACAACCTGCGAATGATTCGCCGCGTTATCACACTGTCGGCGGAAGATATTACCGGCAAGGGTGAAAAAGTGTTGGTGGAAAAGTAGCGCACCGGCACGAAATCGGGGTATAATCGAACTACGGCAGCGGGGTGGTCACGAACCGGGTCAGGGTCGGAAGGCAGCAGCCCTAAGAGATACGCCTCGCGTGTCGTACAGTGTGAACCGGGCAGGGAGATTTTCCCTGCCCGGTTTTTTGTTATTTCCACCATGAAACAAACCGTGATTTTGCCCGCGCACCGTTTCCCCGAAGGCGTTAGCCCATTGGTCGCCGTGGTGGAGCGGTGGGAGAAAACGCTCGGACAGGCGGTGATGGCGGGCGACGCTTTGGCTACTCTTCGTGCCGGAACCGAATCGTTCGCGGTGGTATCGCCCGCGTTCGGGGTACTGACGAAAAAATGTGCGCTACCGGGCGAAGCGATTGAGGCGGGCGAACCGCTGGCGATTCTCGGCGGCGTGTCCGCGCCGCTTGCGGAAACGGTGAGCGAACCATTTGCCGCGCCCCCGGTCTATGTTCCCGATGGCGCGGAAATGGTGCATCGCTTGTCGCCTGCCGAATCCGCCGTTGCCGCGCATCATGCCCGGTCGCGTCGGGAAACGCCGCACGGGTTTTGCATCACCGTTGCCGATGTTTCCGAAGCGTTGCGCTTAATCGAGCGTACCGAACGCGGCGAAACCGTGTCCGGCGCAAGCGAAACCCTGACGCTTCTGCCGTTCGTGTTGTGCGCGGTGGCGCGAAGCCTGACGCGCTTCCCCGCCGTCAACGCAGAACGCATCGGCACGGACGAAATCCGGCGCAAGCAGTACGTGCATATCGGCGTCGAAACGCGCTTCGAGGGCGATTTAATCGTGCCGGTGGTGCGCGACTCCGACCGCAAAAGCGTTCTCGGTGCGGCGCGGGAATGGGCGCGGCTGGAGCAAAAAATCGCTACGGGAACCCTCGAACGCGCCGATGTGTCCGGCGCGACGTTCACCGTTTCTCACGCGCCGAACGTGTTGTGGCGTTCGCCGGTTTTGCACACGCCGCTCGCGGGTCATTTGTGTTTCGGTAAAACGCTCGAAAAGCGGATATACTTAGGCTTCGCGTTCGACGAAAGGGTAGCACCGGAAGGTGTCGCGGAGGCGTTTTTAGCCGATGTCGCCGACGGTTTGGGAGCATCCGGCTTTCTGTTCGCGTAAGAACAAACAAGATGAACGTTTTTACCGCGAAGGAAATGCGCGAATGCGACCGCCGAGTCGCCGAGGAATACGGCTTGCCGTCCGTGTGCCTGATGGAGGCGGCGGGAATCGCGCTCGCCGACGCTTGCGCGGAGGAGTTGGGCGGCGATGTGCGCGGTAAAACCATCACGGTGCTGTGCGGCAAGGGCAGCAACGGCGGCGACGGGTTTGTCGCCGCACGGCATCTGCTCACGCGGGGCGCGAAGGTCGTAGTGTTCTTACTCGGTATCGAACCGCACGAACTTACGGGCGACGCCGCGACTCAGTACAAGTCCCTCCCCCTCATGGTTCTTCCGTTCCTGAGTTTTTCATGGCAAACTGTGCCGAATCTGTCCAAAGAAGCCGCTCTGATAGCAAATCCGTACTTCGCGGTGCAACACATTGACCTGTTAGTAGACTGCGTGTACGGCACCAAATTTCGTCCGCCGCTTCCGCCGTTCGTGCAAATGTTCGCCGAAGCCGCCCGTGACCGGGGCGTACCCGTCATTTCGTGCGATGTGCCGAGCGGCGTCAACGCCGACACCGGCGAGGTCGGGGAAGGCGGAGCGTTCCAAGCGACGCGCACGGTGACGCTTGCCGGGCTGAAACGCGGACTCCTTCAGTATCCCGGCGCGACCTACGCGGGGCGCGTGACCGTGGCTCCCGTCGGGATGCCGCCCGATATTTTGGACGCGGCGGCGACCGCTACACTGACCACGATGGACTGGGTACGCGAGAAATTGCCCCCGCGAACACAAAGCCGCGACGCGAACAAAGGACGCTCCGGCATGGTCTTAGTCATCGCGGGGTCGGCGGGAATGGCGGGCGCGGCGACGCTGGCGGGAATGTCGGCGTTGCGCGGCGGCGCGGGCTTGGTGCATCTCGCCGTGCCGGAAAGCCTTTTGGACACGGCGGCGATGCTCGCGCCCGAACTGGTTCTGCACGGTTTGCCCGAAACGCCGGGTCGCGCCCATGGCGGTGATGGCGCGGTGGACAAGATTCTCGCACTCGCCGAACGCGCCGACGCCGTGGCACTCGGACCCGGAATCGGCACGGGTGAGGAGACGCAGCGGTTTGTGCGAGCGTTTCTGGAACGCCTTCCGGCAGACAAAAAACTGGTGATAGACGCGGACGGGCTAAGCCTGTTATCATTGCTTGGTGAGCAGACACTCGCGCACCGCGCCCCCGAATCCACCGTGCTAACGCCGCACCCCGGCGAAGCGGGGAAACTACTGAATGCGGACGCATCCTCGGTGCAGAACGATCGGGCGAACGCCGCGCAATCGCTGGCGAAGCGTTACCGGGCAACCGTGCTACTCAAGGGCGCACGAACCCTAATCGCAACCGATTCGTCCCATTCGGGCGGAAAAGAGCGTTTGTACTTTAACCGGCGCGGCTCGGTCGCGCTGGGAACCGCCGGGTCGGGCGATGTGTTGACCGGGTTAACCGCCGCGCTACTCGCCGACCGCGAAAACGGTTTATCCGCCACGGATGCCGCCCGAATCGGCGCGTTCCTCCATGCGATAGCGGGCGAATGGTGCGAACAAAAACGTGGCGCGGTCGGGGTGATTTCCGGCGATATTCGGGAAGCGTTGCCGGAAGCGCGAGCGGCGTTGTATGATAGAGCGAAGGAAAGTTTTAGCGACGTATGATTTTTTGCTGGCACAACAAACGGTTCGGCGGTCATAGTGTGGCTTTGGCATGGCTCGGCGGCTTGCTACTGCTGTCGGTCGGTACGTTCGCGCCGCCGGTACAGGCGCAAACCGCGCCGAAAACCATCAAGTTTACGCTGGTGTTCACGCGCATTGGCGCGTACCAGTGCTACCCGATTATCGGCGGCAGAAGAGGCGAGGGAATCGCCATCGCGCCGGGCGAGAAGGAACTGCCGGTCGAAGTCTCCTCCACCATCGAGGGTATCGAGGTTTTAGACGAAGTGAGCGGTTTGGTAGCGACGCTTTCGACGCGCCGACTCAAACGTCGCAAAAAGATAGATGTTTCGCCGGAAGACTTCGACAAACTGCAAAAAGTCACCGTGCGCCTTCTTTCCAAAAACGGCGAACCGGCAGCGAAGGGCGTGATTCGCCTGACGCCAAAAACCGGTGAACCGCTCCAGTATGGCTTGACCACGATGGACGGCGGCTCCGTAAGTTTTGAAAACGTCGCACTTGGCAAGGCGCAAATCAAAGCCTACGGCAACACCGGCGACGACGCGGTACGAAAAACCGTGATTATCGCGGCAACCGTGGGCGGGCGCGGGCAGGATATTACCCTCACCCTGCCTTTGGATGTCGCTACCGTGAAGCCGACCCCCGCGCCGACGCCGGTTGGAGCCAAGCCGGACAAGCCCGAACCGGCGAAGAACGATTGGACTTCCGGCATCCTCGGCTTGGCGATTTTGGGCGCGGGCGGCTTTTTCGGACTGCGCTTCCTGAAACAGCGCAACATGACGCCGCAGGAAGGCTTCGCATTTTTGCTGACACGCCTCGGCGTGGACGCCCCCGGCGCGAATGTGCCGGGTTCGGAACACGCCGGACTGCGCCCCACCGTGCCGGATGTGGTACAAACGCCGCTTCCCGCTTTGTCTGACCTGCCCGATGCCGGGGTCGCTGTGTCTGCCGTTTTAACGGAACCGGTTCGCGCTTTGCCGGGAACGCATTTAATCGGGCTGGCGGGCGCGGTGGCGGGGCAGAATATCCCGATGACGCCGGACGAAAGCATGGTGTCGGTCGGGCGCGATACGAAATGTACGATTCCCCTGCCGAACGATTCGATGGTATCGCGCCGCCATGCAGTATTTGCCGCGAACGGCGCGGGCTGGGACTTGATGGACGAAGCCTCGACAAACGGCACGTTCCTCAATGGCAAGCGCATCGAAAACCGCACGGCTTTGATGACCGGCGACGAGATACAAATAGGCATGGCGCGGTTCCGCTTTGTCGGCGAAAAACGCCCGACCGGTAAAGCGATGGAGGCGTAGGAAGCGGGTACTATCTTAGCATCATGTTCAACGTATCCGGCAGAATCCTCCTTCTCACGCTCGCAGGAGTAGCGGCGGGGCTACTCACGTGGGCGTTGTCCGACCTGTCGGGCGCGATTCGCTTGCCGGATGTCGGGGCGTACACGGCGGACGTTCTGGCGCGGTATCCGAACGCGGTGCGCGATCAAACGATAGTCGGCGTGTTCTTCGGCGCGATGGTCGGGCTAATGCTCGGACTCGCCGACATGGTAGCGTCCGGCACGGGGGCGCAATGGAAGCGCGTCGCGGGCTACGGTTTATTGCTCGGCGCGGTCGCGGGCTTTACCGGCTTGTCGTTCGGCGGAGTCGTGTTCGGCTGGCTCTACTCCGATAGCGTCACGAACCCGCTTCGGTTCCTGCTCAACACGCTTGCCCGCGCCCTCGGCTGGGGCTTTATCGGTGCGCTTGCGGGGAGCGCGGACGGTGTTCGCAAATGGTCGGGGCGCACGATTCGGAACGGCATGGTCGGTGGTTTCATCGGCGGCGTTTTGGGCGGTACGGTGTTTGAAGCGGCGGTGTACCTGTTCGCTTGGGTTCCGCGTCCGGCGGTGGTGTCGCGGCTACTAGGGTTCATCATCACCGGTGCGCTAATCGGCTTGTTTATCGGTCTCGTTCAGCAACTTTTAAAAGAAGCATGGGTACGAATCGTGGTCGGCAAGAACGAAGGGCGCGAGGTTCTGATTGACAAAACGCAAACGACCATCGGACGCTCCGAACTGTGCGATGTTGCCATCTTCGGGGATATGAGCGTACAGAAGAATCACGCGGTAATCACGGCGTCGCCGAACGGCGGCTACGTCCTGCGCGACCTGACCGAAAAGCCCGGCACGGTGAAGGTGAACGGCAACACCGTTCCAAAGAGCGACGAACTGCCGGTGCGAAACGGCGACACATTAACCGTTGGCGGCAAAACATTGCTGTTCTTTGAGCGGCTGACAAAGGAGCGCACGGTAGCGGTTCGAGACGGCGTTACCGTGACTCCGCCCGCCCCGTCACGCCCGAACACGGCGACATTCAATCCGTTGCCGCCGCTTACCGCGTCGCCGCCCGTGGCAAGTCCGATTTCCCAAGCCCCGCGCCCGACAACCGGCGCAACGCTGGTCGCCGTTTCCGGTCCGCACGTCGGGCAATCGTTCGCGGCGCGTTCCGGCGCGATTATCGGGCGCGACCCTGCGGCGGAAATCGCCCTGCCAAACGATACGTCGGCGTCGCGGCGTCATGCGCGAATCGTGCAGGAAGCACTATCGCTCGCCATCGAGGACGCCGGTTCGACGAACGGTACGTTTGTCAACGGACAACGCATCACGCGGCAATCGTTGGTTCCGGGCGACACCGTGCTTGTCGGCGGCACGTCCTTACGTTTGGAGTAAATGAAATGATAAACGATACGACCCGCGCCGTGGGCGCGGCAACGATGATGGGGGTCGCGGTCGCGCCCGAAGCACCTGCCGGAAGTGGCGTGACGATGAACGTGCGCGTCGGCTCCGGCGCGGCGTTCGGCGGCGAACGCACCCGGCAATACGTGCTGACCGAAATCAAGGCTTCCGGTACGCCGGGGCGCGGGGCTGTCGGTGGCGCACGGCTTCCGGTTAACCTGTCGCTGGTGCTGGATCGCTCCGGCTCGATGGAGGGCGAACCGCTCGATTATATGAAACGCGCCGTGGCGCAGATTGTGGATTTGCTGACGCCAAACGACGTGCTTTCGATTATTACGTTCGCGGAAACCGTGGACGTGCTGATGCCCGCCCGCCGCGTGACCGACCGCGACCTGATTAAGTCGCACGTGGCGCGGATTCTAAGCGGCAACACCACCAACCTGTTCGACGGGCTGTACGCTGGCGCGGCGCAACTCGCCACCGTGGGAAGCGCGGGCTACACGTCGCGCCTTTTGCTCCTCACTGACGGCGAACCAACGGCGGGACTGAAAGACTTTCAAAGCATCGTGTCGCAGGTCGGCGACTTGAAGGCGAAAGGCGTCACGGTGTCCGCGCTCGGCTTCGGTCCCGAATACAACGAGGAGTTGCTGGCGGCAATCGCCCGCAAATCGGACGGTAATTACTACCACATCGAACGCCCCGAAATGATTCCCGGCGTGTTCCAGAAGGAATTGGCGTCGGTGCTGGGAACCGTGGCGAAAAACCCGCGCCTTGCGTTTTATCTGCCGCGTGGCTCGACCGTGCGGCAGGTGTACGGATCGCCCCCGGAGTTTGGAGCGCGTTCGGCGGAAATCGGCTTGCCTGACCTTGAGAGCGGCACGAATATCACCAAAATCTGGGAAATGGACTGGGAACCGCGCACCCCGGCGACGTACCGCGTGGCGAAAGCCGTGTTGTCCTACGAGGACGCGGCAACGGGAAAACGCGAAATCGTCGCCGCGAATGCCGTGGTAGATTTCGTCAGCAACGCGAACGCCGCGAAGGTGTCGCTCGACCCGCAGGTCGCGCAGGAAGTCGCGGTCGCGCAAGCGTCCCGTGACCTTGAGAAAACGATGATGGGAATGCGAACGCAGGCGATCAACGTCACACAGATGGCGGACGCACTTCGCCGGACGCAAACGATTTTGACGCAACAAGGGCGTGTCGCCGAAGCGTCGCAGGTCGCCGAAGCGGCAAGTCAGGCACAGCGCGGCGACGCGGCGAACATGGACAAAACGCTGATGGGCGCGATTTACACGCTCGATCAGGGACGACGCGCCGGAAAATAGAACCGATAAAAAGCGATGAGTACGCCGGTTTTTCACCGACACGGGGGCGATTACCTTTCCGCCGAGGAATGGGGCGCGTCCTTGCGGCGCGACGTGCGCGTAGCGCGGGTCTTGGGCGCGGAGCCAATCGCCGATGCGCGGCATTTGCTTCCCCCCCTATCCCCGCGCCCCTTTCCCCCCTCAGAAGGACGAGC
>JACMIU010000126.1 GCA_014380985.1 Armatimonadota bacterium
CGCCCGTTCCCGACCGGATTTCGCTGGTGAGTTGCCCCGCGAAGTCGTAGCCAAACGAGACGACTTGTCCGCTTGCCAACGTTTCCGTTGCCTTGCGCCCCACCGCGTCATACGTGTAAGCGAACGACGATACGACAACCGGCGACAAACACGGCAAGACTGACAGCATTGTAAGTGCGGAGCGAGACATCAAAGAGTACCCACCATTCTGAGTCTTTTCGTGAAAAAACTCTTCGGAAATGAGTTACAAACGTGATTGCAAGGCACTCATTTTGCGAATAGCAATACTCACTGCCCCCGCGCCGCATAGGCTTAAACATTCACGGCAAATTATTTCTCGCCCGACAAACCTGAGTTCAACGCGCCATACCTTACGTGCGGTATGATAAGCGGTATGCGTGATTCCAAACTGACTATCGCTTGCGTCCTAGGGACGCGCCCCGACGCCGTGAAAATGGCTCCCGTCGTGAAGGAGTTCGCCCGCTTTCCCGAACACGTCCGGCAGGTCGTGATTTCTACTGGGCAACACCGCGAAATGCTCGCGCAGGTTTTTTCCGTGTTCGATTTGCACCCCGACCACGATTTAGGGCTGATGCAACCGCGCCAAACGCTGCCCGACCTGACGGCGCGGGCGATTACCGCGCTAACGCCGGTGTTGGAAGCCGAAAAGCCGAACTTGGTTATCGCGCAGGGCGACACCACGACGACATTTGTCGCGTCGCTGTGCGCGGGCTATGTGCGGGCGCGGTTCGGTCACGTCGAAGCCGGGCTTCGCACCGACGATAAGTGGGATCCGTTCCCCGAAGAGATGAACCGGCGCATGACCACGCGCCTCGCCGACCTGCATTTCGCGCCGACCGACCTTGCCGAGCAAAACCTGCTCAATGAAGGCGTACCCGCGTCCGCCGTGCGCGTGACCGGCAACACCGTGGTGGACGCGCTTTTGTCGGTTGCGGCGCGGGACTATCAGTTCACCGACCCCGCGCTTGCTGAAGCCGTTGCCAAACCGGGGCGGATGCTACTTGTCACGGCGCACCGACGCGAAAACTGGGGCGAGCCGATGGGCGATATTTGCCGCGCCGTTTTGCGCCTGCTCGATACGTTCCCCGATACGCACGTCGTTTTGCCGATGCACCTCAACCCGGCGGTGCGCGAGGTGATTGTGCCGCTCCTGTCAAACCATCCCCGCGTTTTGCTCACCGAGCCGCAAGAGTACGTGCCGTTCGTGCATCTGATGAAAGCGTCGCACCTTGTTCTAACTGATTCGGGCGGGGCGCAGGAAGAAGCCCCCGGCTTGGGCAAGCCGGTGCTGGTGCTACGCAAAACCACCGAGCGACCCGAAGGCGTTCACGCCGGAACCGCGCAATTAGTTGGCACGAATCCCGATGCCGTTTTCGGCGCGGCGGCGAAACTACTGGAGAACGAATCGGCGTATAAACAAATGGCACGGGCGAACAACCCTTACGGTGACGGCAACGCGGCGCGTCTTATCCGCGAATGGGTGTTCGAGGCGAACGGCATCATTCTTTAATTTTATGGCTTTCTTACGAACCGATAGCGACACGCCCACCCCGACCGCCGAAGCGGTGGCGGCGGTGGTGCTGGCACAACGCGAGGCGACCGACAACCGGTGGCGCACCGTGGGCGGTCTCCTCCTGCGTGGGCTTCTGATTGCCATTTGCGCCTATGTGCTGTGGCGCGTTCGCACGATCTTGACCACGGTGATTATCGCCGGGGTGCTGGCAAGCGCGGCGGGCGCACTCGTCGAACCCCTGACGCGGTTTCGGATTCGTTTCCTGTCGCCGAAAACTCAGCGCGTGATTACCACGGCATTTGTGTTTATCCTGCTGTTCGGCGGCTTATTCCTAACGGTGAACGTGATGCTACGCCCGTTCCAAAACGAATGGGTGCAACTGAAAACGAACTGGCCCCGCTATCAGGTCGCGCTTGAATCGTTCGCGGTACAAGCGAAGGTCTGGTTTCAAGGCTTGCCGCCCGACGTACAAAAGTTTCTGAACGGTTTGCGCGAGAATAGCAACGTGCCGTCGCCGACCACGTGGCTCGGCAACCTTCTCGGCGCAACGCTGTCGTGGGCGTCGCACGTCGTCGAGTTGATTCTGGTTCCCGTGCTGGCGTTCTACTTCACCGTGGACGGTCGCGCTTTGCGCTCGGAACTGCTGTTCTTCGTGCCGAAGGGACGGCTTCGCTCCACGATGGCGATACTCAATCGCGGCGGCGCGATTATGCGCTCGTACATCGTGGCGCAGTTCTGGCTCGCGGTAATCGCGGGTCTTGCCGTCGGACTTGGACTGCAAGCGTTTGGGATTCCGTATGCGCTGATACTCGGCATTATCGCCGGTGTGACGCGGGCAATTCCGGTGATTGGCCCCCTGCTCGGCGGTATTCCGGTCATGGCGATTACGTTCTTATACGGGGCGCAGAGCGGCAACCCGTACCTTTGGGTTGGTGTATTGATAGCGTTCACGGTGCTACACCTTGTCGAATCGAAAGTGCTGATGCCGCATATTCTGGGGCATCATTTAGAACTGCACGCGGTAATTATTTTAATCGCCTTGCTGATCGGCGGCGAGTTTTTCGGGCTGATGGGAATGTTCCTTGCCGCCCCCCTTGCCGCGTTCGCCCGCGTGATGATCATGCACTTTTTCGTGATTCCGCGTCGCCGGAAGGAAAAAGCGACACGGCAGGTGAAAGATACCGTGCCGCGAACCGTAACCCCGGTGACAGTGGGCGACGGTGTGCCGGTGCGCGTCGGTTCAGTGGAAATATCGAGCGGCGAACGAAGCGGACTGCGCCTCGAACGCGCCCTACGCGCCGACCGCGAATCGCGCCGCACGACCGCACCCAAAGTGACAAACGGGGACGCGGCATAAAAACAAATCGTTTCGGACTGGATACTTTCTTTGGACATCGTTTCTTCCGTTGTTATCGGCGTCGTGCAGGGCGTCACCGAGTTTCTGCCGATTTCTTCCACGGCGCATCTGAAGATTATTCCCGCGCTACTCGGTTGGAAAGAACCGTCGGCGGCATCGTCGGCGGTGATTCAACTCGGCACGGTGGCGGCAGTGCTGGTGTACTTCGCCAAAGACTTGGGCGCGATCACGAAGGGCTTCTTGCGTTCGCTGATGCCACAAAAGAATACGGTAGTGGCAAGCGGTGATGCGGTTGCTCCCGACATTGACCCGCGCCAAACCACCGAAGCACGGCAAGGTTGGGCGATAATCCTCGGCACGATCCCGATTATCGTGGTCGCGCTTCTGCTGAAAAAGTTCATCGAGAACGATTTTCGTTCGCTGTACGTGATCGCCGGGGCGCAAATCGTCGGCGCACTCGCCTTGTACGCGGCGGACAAACTCGCCCCGAAAACCCGCACCCTCGACACAATTACCGTGAAGGACGGCATTCTGGTCGGAATCGCGCAGTGCTTCGCGCTTGTGCCGGGAATGTCGCGCTCCGGCTCCACGATGACCGGGGGGTTTCTGACCGGCTTGAACCGCGAGGCGGCGACGCGGTTCGCGTTCCTGCTGTCGGTTCCGGCAACTACGCTGGCGGGGCTGTTTGAACTCAAAGAAGTTTTCAAGAACGCCCCGGTCGCGCCGGGCGAGGTGCAACTTTCGACGCCGGACTTGATTATCGCCACGCTGGTATCGGGCTTGGTCGGATATGCGTCTATCGCGTGGCTGATTAAACTTTTGCGAACGCAGGACACGCTCCCTTTCGTGGTGTACCGCGTTCTGCTCGGCATCGGGATACTGCTCCTTCTTCGGCAGGGGATTCTGACACCGTAGAAGTGGTGCAGTAAATCCGTATGTTTCCCGACTTTCCGCCGTTCTGGAACGTGTTCGCCATCGTTGGCAATATCTTGTTATTGGCTCACGTCGCCTATCACTGGCGCAAGCGTCCCCCGGTCGCGTTCGAGATGCCGCCAAAAGAAGCGATTTTGCACGAGGAATACGCCGCGTCCGGCAACTCGCTCCGCGATTTACTGACCCGATTCGGCGGCGCGAGAAACTGCCTACATTTGGTGGTCACGGCGGACGCTCTGTACATTCGCCCGGTGTTTCCGTTTTCGATTTTCGGTACGCTTTTGGATTTGTCGCACCATGTGCCGCGCTGGCGTTTGGTGTCGCTCCGCGAAACGAAATCGCTGCTTTACGACGGCTACGAGATTGAGTACAAGCACAATAGCGGCGAGACAACCCGGTTTTACTTCCGCTCCCACGGCGAAGAATCGTTGCGCCGTGCGCTTCTCAAGGCGGGTTTTTTATCCCCGTCGCCCGAAGCCCTTCCCGCGGCTTCGTGATCCAGTGCGGTAGGATGCAGCGCGACGGTTTGCCCGCGAAAACCGTCCGCGTGTGCGCGATGGCTCCCATCATTTGCGCCCCGCCCACGGCACGGTCAGTTTTTCTGTCCATCGTGAACGGAGTGCCGAACGCCACGGTGATGCGCCCCCGGTGCAGTTTGCCGCGCCGATCCAGAACGGTGTTCGCGCCGGTGATGTTGACGGGAAGCACGGCACAACCGGTTTTGATGGCGAACAACGCCGCGCCGGGTTCCGCTTGTCCGAGCGTTCCGCCGTC
>JACMIU010000127.1 GCA_014380985.1 Armatimonadota bacterium
GAACTGAATCAAGCGGCGAACAAGGCGGTGGACGCGCTGTCGTCCAAACTCGGACGCTCGCCAACCATCGCAGAAATCGCGGCGGCTATCGGCGCGACCGAGGAGGAAACGCTCGAATCCATCGAACTCGGCAATGCCTACGAAACGGTGTCGCTCGATACGCGAATGTCGAACGAGGGCGATTCGTCGCCGATGACGCTCAGTGAGTTTATCGGCGGCGAGGACGAAAACCTCAAAAAGATGCTGTCGCACGGCGATTTGGCGGCGGCACTCGAAAAATTGGAAGAGCGCGAGGCGGCGATTATCACGCAACGGTTTTTCGACGATTTATCGCAAGCCGAAGTCGCCAAGCGTCTCAACATATCGCAGATGCACGTGTCGCGTCTTCAGCAACGGGCGTTGGCGAACCTCAAAAAACTGCTCGGCGAGCAGGAGTTTTAGAGCCGGTCGCCGCTTGACGAAAGCGGCGCAACCGCGCTACAATAGGCACGTTCATTCAAACTTGAAAGGATAACGACGCGGGGAATGGCGCAACGATGCGCGACGCCCCTGTCGCTATCCTTTTTTTCTGTTTTCTTGTTTGAAGGAACCGATGACAATAGCGAGAAGCCGGACAAAACCGGCGGGAGAAGAGCAACGGCATGGTAGAAACAAACGCACCGGTCACGGGCGCGGTGGTGGTGGTCGGGACGCATTGGGGCGACGAGGCGAAGGGCAAGTTCGTGGACGTTATCGGGCAGGACGCCGATGTGGTGATTCGCTACGGCGGCGGCCCCAATGCCGGGCATACCGTGATGGTCGGCGACGCGACGCACAAGTTCCACCTGATTCCGAGCGGCATTTTGAACGCAAAAGCCGTTTGTGTGATGGCGGACGGCATGGTCATCGCACCCGAAGTTCTGGCACACGAAATCGCCACCTTGCGCGAAGCCGGAGTGACTTGTGAGAACCTGCGCGTGTCGCAAAACGCGCACGTAATTTTGCCGTACCACAAGCGTTTGGACGAACTGGAAGAAATCGCCAAAGGCGCGGGCGCGATTGGAACCACCGGGCGCGGCGTCGGACCATGCTACGCCGATAAAGCGTCGCGCATCGGGATTCGCATGGGCGATTTGCTGGATGAAAAGCGGCTCCGTGAACGCCTTGATGTCGCCCTGCCGCTGAAAAACAAATTGCTTCTAAAAGGCTACAAAGACTATGCGTTCACGCCGGATGTGATCGTTGCCGAACTGCGCCCGCACATCGAAGTCTTGCGCCCGTTTATCTGTGATACGCAAGCCGTGGGCTACGACGCCGTAGCGGACGGCAAGCGGATTCTGTTCGAGGGGGCGCAGGCAACGCTCTTAGATATTGACGGCGGAACCTACCCGTTCGTCACATCGTCGCACCCGGTTTCGGGCGGCGCGACCGTGGGAACCGGCGTTCCCCCCACGGCTATCGGGCAAGTGTTGGGCGTCGTCAAGGCGTACACCACCCGCGTCGGGGCGGGAACCTTCCCCACCGAACTTTTGGACGAGCGCGGCGACCGCATCCGCGAACGCGGTCACGAGTACGGCACGACCACGGGACGCCCGCGCCGGTGCGGCTGGCTCGATGCGTTCGCGCTTCGCTACTCGGTGCGCGTCAACGGTCTGACCGGCTTCTGCATGGGGCATTTGGACGTTTTGGCGGGCTTCGATACGGTGAGTATCTGCACACATTACACCAAAAACGGCGAACGCTTGGCGCATTTCCCGGCGGGCGATGTGTCGCTTTTGGACGGTTGTGAACCGGTGTTTGAGACCCTGCCCGGCTGGGCGGAAGTCGAGTGGGACAAGATTTCGCGCTTCGACGACCTGCCCGCGAACGCGCAAGCCTATGTGCGCCGTGTCGAGGCAATCGCCGGAATCCCCGCCCTGATGGTGTCGTTCGGGGCGCGGCGCGACCAAACGCTGATTGTGTCGGGAAAACCCGCGCCCCGCGAACTGTTCACCCTGCCGCGTCCGTCCGCGTTTGGCGCCCGCAGCGAAGTCGGTGCAGTTGCCACTACCCGCGTTGGCGTGTTATAATCGGCTCCGATCATGAAAACGGGAGAAACGCCCCTAATCGCGGTGGTCGGGGCGACGGCATCGGGTAAGACGGCGGTGGCGGTCGCGCTTGCCGAATGCCTAAACGGCGAAATCATCAGTGCGGACGCGGTGGCGGTGTACCGATACTTGAACATCGGCGCGGCGAAACCGGACGCGCACGAACGCGCACGGGCGACATTTCACCTTGTTGATGTTGCCGACCCGGACGAGGATTTTTCGCTGTCCGACTTCGAGCGGCTGGCGAACCCGATTATCGCCGAGATTCGGCGGCGCGGCAAAACACCGATTCTGGCGGGCGGGACGGGGCTATACGTGCGCGGTCTGACGGCAACGCTCTCGGTTCCGGCGGTCGCGCCGAACGAAGCCTTGCGCGCAAGTTTGCGCGAACAGGGCGCGGAAGCCTTGTACGACCGACTGCAAACCGTAGACCCGGCATCCGCCGCGAAAATCCTGCCCGGCGACGTGAAGCGCATGATACGCGCTTTGGAGGTGTATGAGACCACCGGACAAGCCATGTCGTCGTTCCACACGCCGGAGGGGATTCGCGGCGTTCCCAAGCCGAACACGGTAATTTTTGGGCTGGATCGTGAACGCGCCGGATTGTATAGGCGTATAGAAGACAGAGTGGACGTGATGATAGGTGGGAGCCTTGAAGCCGAAGTGCGCGATCTTTTGGCGCGGGGCTACCACGCGAACCTGAAAAGTATGCAGAGTTTGGGGTATCGTCACGTATTGCGCTACGTAAGCGGTGAGCAGACGCTCGCGGAGGCAGTGGACGACATGAAGCGCGACACGCGCCGTTTTGCAAAGCGGCAGTTGTCGTGGTTTCGCGCCGACGCGCAGGTACAATGGATACCGGTTACGGAAACAGATTCGGCGGAGGCGGTCGCCGAGGTGCTGACGGATGCGCTACGCAAGACAGGCAGCACGTAAAAAAATCGCCCGGTGATATTTCGCGCAGGCGAAACGCCGTATTCAACAAGAACAGAGGTATACGAATGAACAAAACGCAGGTCAACCTGCAGGACACGTTTCTGAATCAGGTTCGCAAGGAGAACATTGCGGTAACGATCTACCTGATTAACTCGGTACAGCTACGCGGACACGTTCGCGGCTTCGATGCGTTCACGATTCTGCTGGAATCGCCGGGACGCCCGACGCAGTTAGTCTATAAATCCGCCGTGACCAGTATCGTGCCGATGCGCCCGGTGCATATGCGCGACGCACAAGGCAACCCGCACTCCGCGCAACAGGTGGACGCGGGCGGCGAAGGCGAGCAGGTCACGCCGATGCCGGAAGTGGAACGCGACGGCGGCGATTAATCGCCTGTACCTACCCAACCGGTCGGGGATGGCCGCGAGTTTTGCGCGGGATGCCCCCGGGTGTTTTTTTTAAAAGAAATAAACACGGACCCAAA
>JACMIU010000009.1 GCA_014380985.1 Armatimonadota bacterium
GCGAATCAACGGTTCGCTGGTAACTTTCAGATACGAGTCGAACAACGCTATCTGTGCGGGCGTGGTAGGCGCGACGGTAGGGTTGCCCACGTCTCTCGCCGGGTTAGCCGAGTCGGAGAGCATATAAATCGGACCGAACGACAGAAAGTGAACGCTTCCAATGCCGCCGCCTAAACCACTGTCACCGGTCGCGGTAGCGAGCGGCACGGCAACCGGCTCGTTTTGCACGTAGCGGAACTTGTTGACATCGCTAAAATACAGTTTGTTCTGCGCGATTTCGGCGTCCGAGTTGCCGTAAGTATCCAAATTGTCGGGGTCGGTGTCGGTGATGGTTTGCAGACTGCCCGCCGCGTCGTAGTAGGAAAACGAAATCGCTTCGGGGAGTGCGCCCTGATCCGAGAGCAGGGTCTCGGTGACGTTGCGGGCGAGCCGGTCGGCGCGAAGCCGTGCCTCGTCGCGCTTCAAGGACGTGAAGCCAATCGGGAAAATCTGAATCGCAATAAACACGCCGATTAGAATAATCGTCAGCACAATCAGCACCTCGACCAGCGACGCGCCGGAGCGCGAACGCCGCAAGCCCTGCTTAAGCGGGTGCGCGGAGCCGGTCGCGGGGGAAAGTCGTTGTGCGGAAGGTTTCGTGTTCATAATTAAGTATGGCGCGGTCGGTCGGCGTTGATGGAATCGGAAGCGGCGTTCATAGCGCGGCAACCGTTCCCGGTTGTATTCGCGCCGCACATGGCAAAACCCTTCTTTTCCCGTTCTACGACGCCGCCTCCGGCGCGAATGTTCCGCAAAAGCGAAACCGCCTGTGAATGGGTCGGCGGGTAAATCCGCGACCTATTCACAGGCGGTTCTATTTCTTTCGGTCGAACCCTTACGGCTTCATGCGGAACGTATCGAAGTCGCCCCCGGCTGTTACCGGATTGCCGTAGTTCGACAGGGTGCGGTTGTCAATCACCCGTGCGGTTCCGCCGAGCGACACGGCGGTAATCTTGCCTTTGGTGGCGTGGAACGAACACATCGTCAGGTACGTGTCGTCGCTCGGTTCCTGCCAGATGAGTTGCTTGCTGTAAAACTCGCGGTTTTCAGCGGGGAGCGTACCCAAAGCCACGGGGTTGTTCTGCACCGGCATCCACTGCCGGGCATAACGCACCGTCCAGTTGCCTTCCGCCGCCTGAATCTTTTCTGTCGCCGCATTGCCGTTCTTGGTGATGATCGGGTTCGCGTCGTAGGAATCGTATCGGTAATAGCGCACCGCATTCATATCGTCGCGCTCACTGATATTTGTGGGGTTGTTAGTCGCGGAGTTGTAGCGCGTTAGCGGCGCGGTCACAGGGTATTCGGCGGGATTGGTTTTGTCGAAATCGTTTGCGCCGGTGGTGTCAAACCACGAGTTGTTCGGGCAGTGGAACGCGCTGTACGAGTTGATGTATTCTGGATACAGGCTTCCCGTACCGAGCAGATTGCGCCCGGCGTCATATACATCACCACCTAACTTGCCAGTAGCCGATGCTTGCTCAATAGTACACGCTTCATCGCCCGCACCAGCGGCAATCGGCTTGCCCCGC
>JACMIU010000128.1 GCA_014380985.1 Armatimonadota bacterium
AGCCCGTTACCGGGCGCGGCGTCGTGTCAAGGCGCAAACCGCGAAGCCAAGCCCGATAAGCGCGAACGTTCCCGCTTCCGGCACGACCGTGACTACCGAAACGAACTGCGGGCGTGTGATGCCGGTAATCGTCAAGTTGCCCGCGCCGGTCGGTCGGTTCGTGATGTCAAGGAGTTCTACCGTGGTGTTCGCCGAAAAAAAGTTGCTGGCAAAATCGTACCCCGCGAAGTTCGACGCGCCGTAGACCAGAAACGCGCTACTCGCGTCGGTCAAGCCGGTGACGGCGGTTGGACCCAGAAACGGCGACGTGCTTCCCCCGAAGGTGGTACTTGTCGCGCCGACCGTGAGCGCGATGTTTGATTGCGCCGGATACGTTGCCGAGAATAACGGCGTGGATAACAACGTCGTGTCGGTGACGAACGTGAACGCGAACGGCACACCGCTAAACGGCGTTTCGCCAAGCGAGCCGGTTGCCACACCGGAGTAGGTGAGCGTGATCGGGGCGGCGTTCGCGGTATCAACGCAGAAAGCAACAAGGGCGGCTACAAACGCGGTATGAATATAACGAGAAAACATCGAATAAAAACCTTTCTTTGTTCGTGTTGTCGTGCTAATCGGCAACCACGCCGACGACAAGCGTACCTACTTTCCGCTTGCGAATCAAACTTTCCTTCCTCGGATGCAAATCCTTTGATTATATTGGATACTCCTTTCCGTTCTTCCTATCCGCAGCGCAGTACCCCGACAACGCGAAAGCAAGTCATCCTAAAACTGCATTACCATCTCACCATCGCATCCGTCGCAATCACCGGTGAGGGGAAGAAAATTCTATGTCAGTAATTCAACAAACCGTCTCCGCTCCGACCGAAAACAACGCCACGCCAAAAGCCATGCTTTGGACGGGGCGCGTTCTCAGCGGGCTATCCGCGCTCCTGTTTCTATCGAGCGGCATCAATGTTTTCACCAAGTCGCCGATGGTAATGGAGGGCATGACGCACCTCGGCTATCCTGCCAGTGCTACCCCGATCATTGGTATCGCGGCGTTGGTGTCCGCCATTCTCTATGCCGTTCCGCGTACCGCCGTACTCGGCGCGATTTTGCTCACCGGCTACCTCGGCGGCGCGGTGGCAAGTCACCTGCGCGTGGGCGACCCACCGGTCGGCGCGGTGATTTTCGGTGTTCTTGTCTGGGGCGGATTGTATCTGCGCGACAAGCGGGTGCGCGAACTGCTACCGTTGCGAAACCGGGTACAATAAGTGGCTCATGTCCTCTAATACTCTTCCTTCCACCGTTGATGTTTTGGTTATCGGCGGCGGTCATAACGGTCTGGTGTGCGCGAACTATCTGGCGAAAGACGGTTATAGCGTCGCCGTTTTGGAGCGACGCCCGATTGTCGGCGGGGCGGTCTGCACCGAGGAGATTTTCCCCGGCTATAAGTACGACGTCGGGTCGTCGGTGCATATCATGGTGCATCAAACGCGCATCGTCGAGGAACTCAACTTAGCCGCGCACGGTCTGGTCTACTGCCCGATGGATCCGTGGGCGACGTACCCGCTCCCCGACGGTTCCGGGCGCGTTATCTGCTTCCACAAGAGCATGGCGGAAACGTGCGCGAGTATCGCCGAAATCTGCCCCGAAGACGGCGCGAACTACCGCCGCTTTATCGAAGCGTGGACACCCATCGCGCACGGCACGTTCAAAGCGTTCCTTTCGCCCCCGACGATGATGAGTTTGGGGCGACACATGATGATGGCGAAGGGGCCGGTGAAGGGAACCGAGGAATCGCTCCGGCACATTTTCACGTCCTACGGGCGATTGCTCAAGGAAACGTTCGTGTCGCCCGATGTTCGCGCCGCACTGGCGTGGCTCGCGGCGCAGTCGGGACCACCGCCAAGCGAAATGGCGTCCGCACCGTTTGCGACGTGGCACGCGGTTATCCACGAGACCGGCGCGGCGCATCCCAAAGGCGGGTCGGGGATGTTCACGAAAGCGTTAGCGAGTGCGCTGGTTGCGGCGGGCGGTCACGTTTGTTTGGACGCGCCGGTGGAGCGAATCTTAGTCGAAAACGGCAAGGCGGTGGGCGCGATTGTCAACGGTTCGGTGATTCGCGCCAAAGCCGTGGTTGCCGCGTGTCACGTCGTCACCACGTTCACCAAACTGCTCGCGCCGGAGGATGTGCCGGATGGATTGCTTCAGCGCGTGGAAAACATCAACGTCGGCAACGGCTTTGGCGCGACCGTGCGCAGTGCGTCCCCGGAACTGCCCGACTACGGCGACGGCGGGGGGGGCAAGGCGACCAAAACGCACCACGGAATGCAGCTGCTCTGCCCATCCGAAGACTACCTGACCGACGCTTACGCCGATTATTTCGCGGGCAAGCCCTCGGCGAAACCGCCCGTGCTGGCGATGACCTTCTCGCCGATTGACGACACCCTCGCCCCACCCGGTCAGCACGTTCTGTCGCTCTGGTCGCAGTATTTTCCGTATAAGCGACGCGACGGTCGGAACTGGGACGACGCGGCGGACGAAATGGCGGACTCCATTCTCGAAACGTTGTACGGCTACGCCCCGAACCTGCGCGGCAAAATCACCAACCGCTACATACAAACGCCGCTGGAAATCGAACGACGCATCGGATTGTTGCAAGGCAACGTCATGCACGTCGAGATGAGTTTCGACCAGATGTTCGCGTTCCGCCCGCTTCCCGAAATGTCCGGCTACACCACGCCGATTGCGGGCTTATACCTGTGCGGCGCGAGTACGCACCCCGGCGGCGGCGTATTCGGCGCATCGGGCTTGAACGCGGCGTCAGTGGTGTCGCAGGGGTTGCGAAAAGGTTGGCAACGGTTTTTTCCGCAAAGACGCGGCGTATCTGCCCGGTGACGTGTACCGGGCAGATACGCGCCTACTCTTGCAAGAAGCATGGCTTCGTGCCGTTGCAACCTTTTCAAAATCATATTCTGCAAGCGTCGCGACTATCTGGGCTTCATAGATGGTTTTATCTTTCGGCGATAGGTTGCCGTTGCCGAATCCGGTTTCGTGTATCGTGTTCATGTCCCCT
>JACMIU010000010.1 GCA_014380985.1 Armatimonadota bacterium
CGCTACGCGCTTGGCGTCAAGTCGGCAACGCTCCGCTCCGAAATGGCGGAAATGAGCGATCTCGGCTATCTGCGCCAACCGCACACGTCCGCCGGGCGCGTGCCTTCCGACCGGGGCTACCGCTTTTATGTCGGCAAACTGATGGTTCCCGCGCCGATTGCGCCGGACGAAACCGCCCGTATCCGCGTTGCCGTCCGGTCAGCGTCGTCCGAACTCGACGCCGTGATTCGCAAAACGTGCGTTCTGCTGACCGCGATGACGCGCCTTCCCGCCATTGCGACCGCCCCGAACGCGCAGGATACGCGCATTAAACAGGTGTTCGTTTCGCCCGCGTCGGAAAATCAAGTTTTGCTCGTGATTCTGTTTTCCACGGGACACACCGAAACGCGCCTTCTGTCTGGTGTCGCGGTGTCGGCGAGCGACGCCTTAACCCTCGCCAACGCGCTCAACGAACGGCTCGTAAACCGCGAACTGTCCGCGCCGCAATCGGGCGACGCCCCGCCCCAAATCGCGCATCTGTCGAAACCGTTTGCGAAACTGCTGACCGAAATCGGCGCAGCGACCCGCGCCTTGACCGAAAACGCGCCGCTTTTCGTGGAAGGCACACAAACCGTTTGGGAACACCCGGAGTTCAAAGATGTCGAAAAACTAAGCGGTTTCCTCACGCTTTTGCAGGAACGCGCCGCTCTTCTCGAAGTGCTGACGCAATCCCTCGCTACCGAAAGCGAAACGCCGCATCCGGTACGCTATGCCATCGGGCAGGAAATCGGACACGCTTCCGGCGAATATTCGATGGTTTCCGCGCCGTACCGAATTGGAAACACGCACCGGGGCAGTATCGGCGTATTCGGTCCGACGCGCATGGATTACGCCCGCGCTTCGTCCGCCGTGGAACTGATGGCGCAGACCATGAGCGATTTTTTGACGCGCCTTTCGGTCGCCCCTTGACTTTTCGCCCCGCGTCGGGGTTGACAAGCCGCCCCGTAAACCGGTAGAACAATAACACGTGTTTGATTTTTTGAAAAAAAGGAGCCAGCCATCCCGCATGACGGATGTACCGGAAGAAACCACCACCGAGGACGCAAACGTCGCGTTCGACTCGGAACCGACCGGCGAGACCGAAACGCCCGAAGCCGTCGCGCCGGAAGTCGCGCTTGAAGCGCAAGTCGCCGAACTTAGCGATACGCTACTACGAACCCGCGCCGATTTTGCCAACTACAAACGGCGCACCGAAGAAGAAAAAATCACGCAACGCGAGATTTTGATGGAAAAGTTTTTGCGGGATTTTCTGCCGGTTGCCGATAATTTTGAACGGGCATTAGCCGCGTCCGCGCAAACCGCCGATTACGACAAACTGATTGGCGGTGTTGAATCGGTCTACAAACAGATGCTTGCAGTGCTGGAAAAATCCGGCGTGAAACCGATGGAAGTGTTGCACGAACCGTTCGACCCGCAGGTTCACGAAGCGATGGGGAGCGAACCGAGCGAGACCCATGCCGAAGGCACGATTACTACCGAAGTGCAACGCGGGTATCATATCGGAAGCAAGGTTCTGCGCCCGGCGTTAGTCAAAGTCGCCGAATGAGAAACGAAAGATGTCGCAGGTGATTGTACCCTGATTTAGTCGGCGGGTAAATCCGCGACCTTTGAGAAGAAAGTCCGCCTTCGCGGACTCCGACAGTCGAACGGCA
>JACMIU010000129.1 GCA_014380985.1 Armatimonadota bacterium
AAACGCTACGGAGTTGCCGCCGGGTTCTACCACGCCGGGTTGCCGCCCGACGAACGCGCCGCCGCGCAAGACCGTTTCATGAACGGTGAGTACCGCGTGATGGCGGCAACCGTGGCGTTCGGGATGGGCGTGGACAAAGCCGACATCCGGTTTCTGGTGCATTATCATCCGTCGCGCACACTCGAAAACTACTACCAAGAGGCGGGACGCGCCGGACGCGACGGACAGCCGAGCGAGTGCGTGCTACTCCATTCCACGCCCGACGCCTCGAACGCGCTTCGTCGGGTGCGCGAGGACACGCTCGGAATGAGCGACTTGCAGGGCGTCTACAACGCGCTCCGGGCAAGCGTCGGTACGCCGCGCATCGGCACGGTGGCATGGGAGGGTCTGTTTCAGGCAATGAACGGTGAGCAGGGCAAAGTGCGCTCCACGCTTCCCGTGCTGGAGGAGGTGGGCTTAATCGCCCGTCACGCCGACCTGCCGCGCCGGTTACACGTCCAGCCGGAGTATCACCTGTTAGACGGCGGGAGCGGCGAAGAGGAACCCGCCGCGCCGCCGGAAGCGTGGGCGAACAGACTGTCTGCGGCGATTGGCGGCGGGGGCGAATGGGATGCCGCCGACCTTTCACAAGCGTCGGGCGTTCCGTTGCCGGAGTTAGAATCGGTGATTTTGGCGGCGCAGGAAGCGGGGCTGTGTCATTATCGCGCCCTCGGCGGACGCGAGCCGTTGTTTGAACTGCTCCCCACGCCACCCGACGTAAAAGCCGTCATGCAGTCAATGCTCACAGAGCGTAGCGAAGGTTCTATGCACAAGGCGCAAACGATGGTGGCATATGCGAAAGAGAACAAGTGCCGCCACGGGCAAATCGCCCGCTACTTCGGCGACCGGTGGGCAAACACGCCTTGCGGGATGTGCGACGTGTGCGCACCGCGCCGCGACGCGAAAGAAACCGCTGCACCGGTTCGGGTCGGCGGGAATGTTCCCGCGCCGCTTGCCGCGTTGCAACTCGTGCGCGATTTGACCGCCGGGTTCCGCCCGTTCGCGCTCGGCAAAACCGGCTTGGTGCGAACGCTTCGCGGCACGCCCGACGCCCCCGTGAAGCCCGAACGCACCGCGCTTTTCGGTGCACTCGCTTCCTACAAAAAAGGCGAATTGGAGCGTTTGCTGGATGCGATGGTCGAGCAAGAGTATTTGCAGCGCGACGAGAGCGGCGAGTTTCCCCGCCTTCTGCTGACTGCGCACGGCTACGACGCCCTGCAAAACGATTTCTGCGACATGGAGTGGCGCACGGGGTCGCTTGCTACGCCGTGCCCGAAATACGGGGTGGGCGACGTGGAAGAGGCGATCTCGGACACCGATGCCCGGCTGTTTGAAACGCTCCGCACTTGGCGGCGCAATCAGGCGGAAGCTGAGAACGTCCCGCCGTTCGTGGTATTCGCCGACAAGGTGCTGTACGCGGTCGCCGACCGCAAGCCGGTGAACGAGATCGAACTGGGCGAAGTGCCGGGAATCGGACCCGCGAAATCGGCGAAATACGGCGAAGCGGTGATTGAAATGGTGATGAAGCACAAGCGTGATTTGTAGCGGTGGGCGGCAGGAAAACGGGTACAACAAGGGTATGAAACCGATTCTTCCCGCACTTGCCGCGCTGACACTCGCCATACCCGCTCTCGCCGCGCCCCCGAAACCCGCCGCGCCAAAGTCTGACCCGATGCCGAAGTCTCAACCGGTCGGCTTGCCGCAGGACGCCGCCGCGCACGATGCGACCGCCGCGATTGAGTGGTGGTACTTCAACGCCTTTATCAAGACCGAATCCGGCAAGAACTACGCCGTGGTCGGGTCGTTCTTTCGCACCGGCTTGACGGCGACGCAGAAGGGGCATTACCTGATCTACTCGCTGACCGACCTCGATAACAACAAAGTCGTCGCGGATGGTTCGATTCTGGACACGGCGAACGTCAACCTGCTGAAAACGTACCTGCCGCTTGCCGCCTTGGCGCGACCCGACGACGGGCAGACGATGCAACTCATCGCGGCATTACAAAAAAACGAACTGCCCGCGCCGCATCGAATTGCCGGGGGCAGCACGTCGCTGACTGCGAAGCCGTTCCGTATCGGCATGGACAATGAAAGCCAAGTTTTTGCCCAGCAAAGCGCGGACGCCCGAAGGTGGAGCGCGAAATTATCCGACCCGGCGTTTGCGCTGAACGTCACGTTCGACCAACCGAAGGCGACGCGACCGCCGATGCTCGTCGGCGGCGAAGGCAAAACCGGCTTGACAAAGCCCGATGATATGTTCTACGTTTCGCTGACGCGCCCCCAAGTGCGCGGCAAACTGACCGTAAACGGGGTTGAAGAAACTGTGACCGGAACCGGATGGATTGACCGGCAGTGGGGACGCTCTTGGATTGTCGGCGACAACGGCTGGGACTGGTTCGGCGTTCATTTGACAAACGGTGAGGATTTAATCGTCTACCGTGTCAAGGACAACAAGACCGGCAAGGTACTCCGCGCCGAGGCGACCCTGCAACGCTTAGACGGTACGCAGATCGTGGACAAAAGCGTCACGTTCGCGGCGACCGGAACGTGGCTCGATCCGGTTTCGGGTATCGCGTTCCCGCAGGTGTTCGTGGTGGCGATGCAGAATATCGGCTACACGCTAAACTTCACGCCGACGTTCGACGCGCAAGCGGTTCCCACGCTCGGTATCGGCACGGCGTTCTGGGAGGGCGTGGTGGATGTCACCGGCACGACGCGCAACGGTGTCCCGCTTTCGGGGCGGGGCTACCGCGAATTAGTCGGCTACAAGCCGCAAGCGAAGCCCGCGTTATCCGCGAAAAGCGGTACAATAGCCGCGCCATGACCCGAACCGACACCCTGTTTCTCGATCAATTGTTAGCCGTCGCGCAAGACGGCGCGTACCTTGCCGGTCGCCGCACCCTTGCGTATTTTAACACCGGCGTAGTTCCCGACATCAAGGACGACAACTCGCCGGTGACGATTGCCGACCGCGAAGCCGAAACGGTTTTGCGACAGCGCATCCGGCGCACGTTCCCAACCCACGCGATTTTGGGCGAGGAGGAGGGCGAGGACTCGGCGACGAAAGGCGCGGCGGTGCGCTGGATTGTTGACCCGATTGACGGCACAAAGGCGTTTGTCGCCGGGGTTCCCTTATACGGCGTGCTGATTGGCGTCGAGGTCGAGGGCGTTCCGCAGGTCGGCGTGATTTATCTCCCGGCGACCGGCGACATGATCGCGGCGCGAACCGGGGGCGGCGCGACGTGGAACGGGCGACCGTGCCGCGTGTCGAACGTGTCGGATTTAGGGCAGGCGTTGGTGGTCACATCCTCGATTCGGCGGTGTCAGGCGCGGTCGGAAGCGTTCGAGAACTTGGCGAAGCGCACCCGCCTTCAGCGCACGTGGGGCGATGCGTTCGGCTACGCCTTGGTCGCCACGGGACGCGCCGAAATGATGCTCGACCCGGCGATGAAACCGTGGGACTGTGCTCCGATGCTACCGATTCTCACCGAAGCCGGGGGGCGTTTCTCCGACTGGCGCGGCACACCGACGATTCACGGCGCGGATGCGTTCGGAACCAACGGCGCGTTGTACGATGAGGTGCTGGCAATTCTGCGCGAGGGGTAACTTGATTTACCTGCCAAAGCGCGGAGGGGGCAAGGACCGGAGGAGATGTTCAAGGATTTGGTAACGCTACTGCGACGCGACATTAACTATTAGTAAAAAGTTTCCGGTGTGCTCGGCAAGCGTTGCGGGGGTTCCGCCCATTTTGTTCAGGGGAAATTCATAAAGCGCGGACATAACTATTCCTTCTTTCACGCTTTGCAGAAGCTTAAAACGCGGGCGGGGTTCCCTGTTGGGCGCGAATCTGAGTGATGCGGCCCAGATGGTAGGCGTCGTGGATAAGATGGTAGCCTACCCTGTTCAGGTCAAGCGCGCTGTTTTCATCGGCGAGGGCGGCGCGAATCGCGTGGTGCGTGTCCCAAAAGTCCGCAACAGTTTTCTGCCAGTTTTCCTCGGTCGCGTCGGGGCTATCCGGGGCGGGGGCGGCAAATTCGCGGGCGCGGGCTTCCTCCCCGGTCGGGGGCGTTTCGCCGCGCATCCGCGCAAGGGTAGCGCGCCGCCAAAACGTGACGTGAACCGTTTCCTGCCACACGGAATGGCCGTTCGGACCGGGGATTTGGGCGGCATGGGCAACCGTCAGTCCGCTGAGGCTGTCGGTCCACGCGGGAATCCAGTTCCCCTCGGTTTGCATCTCGTCCCAGATTTCTAAAAGTTCGCGTCGTTCCATACGCTTTTATACCCGGTGACGAGGGGCGCCATCAAGCGAGTGAAAAAACGGCTCAGTGCTACTGACCAAACGGCGTTGGAACTGCCGGGGCGTCGGGTTTTGTTTGACCCATGTCACGTTGTTCACCAATCGCACCGGGTTCGCGGCGGTGGCGGCGACGGCGAAGCGATACGGTACTAAGAGAAGCGTCCGCGTACTTATCGCCGATATTCCAAACGATGCTTCCATCGTCCGCAGTAACGCACACATTCGGCGAACAATCGAAGCAGATTGTCCAGATATACGGCGAGCGTTTCCTCGTTGCCGACGCCTCCCGGTGCGCCGTATTCGCGCTGGTTGAAGTAGGGCGGCGACGTTATCACCAGATTGACGCATCATCGGGAAGGGCGCGAATCGCCTCCAGATTGTCGGCGCAAGTCACGGCGTCGAGCGTCACGCCAAACGGATAGGCTTGCCGCGCTTTCGGCTCGGGAACGGCGATTTTCTCGCGGGGAATGGATGCGGGCGCGATCTCCCCGTCGAAATGCCAGTTAAGTTGCTGCGCCCGTTCCTCGGCAACAAAATCACGTTCGGCGGGTGTCAATTCGTAGGATTCGTTTCGGGTGCGGACATTGCGGTATCGTACCGTATCATGTGCGACTATTCGCGCCGCTTGCGCCACGCGGCAAGCCAGCCGAGCGGGTTGGTCAGCGGCGACGGTGCGGGTGGTTCCGGTACAACCATGCCGGGGGGTTGGGAAAGGTCGAGCGCGAGGGCATCATCGTCCGGTTCACCGTTTTCTTCGCGCTTTTCTGCGAGGAAACGCTGAGCGAGTGCCGCGCCGGGAACCACTTTCGAGCCGATCTCCATGGCTTCTTGCGCTGCTTGCTTGCTGGCACGGCGCAGAAAATCGCGCCGCGAAGTGGATGTCGGGGTGTCGTTTGAGGCGGTAGGTTCGGGTTCCATACGGCTATTCTACCCCGGCGGCCACGATAGGGCGCGTCCGCCTAAAACGTGCGCGTGTAAGTAGCCCACGGTTTGCCCGCCGTCCTGCCCCGTGTTGACAACGACGCGAAAACCGGACGCCCCGATTCCCGTGATCCGCGCCACTTCCGCACACGCCGCAAGCAGTTGCCCCAACATTTCGGCGTCGGGCGACGCTTCTACAAGGTCACGCACCGGCGTTTTCGGAATCACTACCACGTGAACCGGGGCTTGCGGCGCAATGTCGTGAAACGCTAAAACTGAATCGGTTTCGTAGACGATTTGCGCGGGAATCTCGCCGCGCACGATGCGGGCGAAAATGGTGTCGGTTATCGGGGTATCCATTCTTGTGTCCAGTATACCCTGCCCTCACATCGGCACACTTGCAGATCGCGGTACAATACGTGCCGTATGACGCCCCAAATTCCTTTCACCGTTCGCCTTGCAACGCTCACCGACGCGCCTGTTTTGTCGCCATTCACCGCCCGCACGTTCCGCGAAGCGTTCGGCGCGAACGCCCCGCCGGACGCGATGGAGTCCTACCTCGCACAGTCTTTCCCCGAAGAAGTCGTGCGTCGTGAACTTGGCGACCCCGCCGCCGTGTTTCTGCTCGCCGAAATGCCGGATGCCACCATCGCGGGCTACCTCAAACTGTTCTTCGGTGACCCTTTGCCCGGTGTACGCGGCACGAACCCCGTCAAGTTATGGCGTCTCTACACGGCAAGCGAGTTTCAAGGACGGGGCGTCGGTACATTGCTCCTCACGCACGGCGTCGGCGTCACCCGCGAACGCGGCGGGCAAACGCTTTGGCTCACGGTGAACACCGGCAACACCGGCGCGGTACGCTTCTACGAACGGCACGGCTTTACGCAAACCGGCTTCACAACGTTCGACCTCGGCGGCGCGTTGCAAACCGACTTCCTGATGGAGAGGGAGATTTAACCGCCAAGAACGCGGAGACCGGAAGAGAAAAGAGAGACTGACACCGGAAGCCGTTTGGCAACGCGGCAACTCTCTCAAAAATCTTTTCCGGTCTCCGCGTTCTTGGCGTCTTGGCGGTTTGTTATCCGATTGTTGCGGCAAGTAGCCAGCCAGTCGTTAGCGCGGATTCCATGCGCGTTCCGCCGCAACCGTCGCCGCAAATGTGTAAACCGGTCGCTTTATCGGCTAAAAACAGTTCGCCGGTGGTTTGCGTCGGCGCGGCGTACCGCCAGCGGTGCGTATGCCCTTCGCGCAGTTGTATCTTTTCGCCGCACACATCTTCAATCGCCGCGAAAATCGCCGCCTGCACAGAGTCTTTCCAGTCCTCGATATGCGCCCGGCTCCATGCCCCCGAAGCGTGCGCGACCAACACGGGTTCGGGGCGCAAAAAATCGCGCTTCGTATTGTCT
>JACMIU010000130.1 GCA_014380985.1 Armatimonadota bacterium
CAGCGTCATCGGTTGCCCCTGCGCCTTCGCCCACTCCACCAGCGCGGACAGTTTCGGCGACGATTTCGCGGTTTCGTTGTACCACTGCGTCGCGCCCCACGCCCCCCATTTGCTCCAGCCCCCGGTGGATGCGAACGCGCAGAACACATCGCCGCCCATTTTCGTGTACTCAGTCAGGAACGCCGTGTAGATTTTGCCCATGCGCGGGTGGCGGTTGGCATCGTGGAACAGTTTCGTGATCGCGTCGTTGTTCTCCGCGCCCTGTATCCCGACCATGTGTTGCCCGCCTTCGTAGCAAATTAACTTCAGTTTGAACTTGTCGGCGACGGCTTTGTTGTCCGCGACGAACTTCAGCGATTCGGGAAGCGCGGTTTTTTCCAGATAATCCAGTGCGTCATTTACCGACCACTTTTCCACCGTGGCGGCGTTCGGCTTGCTATCGGGCGCGTTGCCCGGCGCACAGCCGAAGTACGGCGCGATAGCCAGCGCGTCGGCGTTTTTATAGGCGTCCTCGAAGGCAACGATTTGCTCGGCGACGTAGGCGTTCCCGGCTTGCGTCGGTAGCACGCGCACCAACCGATTCAGTCCGCCCCACTCTTTTTCCCAGATTTTGAAGATTTCCACCGAACGCCGCGCCGTGTAGTGCCACCCGGCGTCCCACGGCTTTTCGCCGATTTTCGCCGCCAGTCCCTTCTCCCCGGCGTACCGGCTTTGCTCGAACTGCCCGTTCCAAACCTCGTTGGAATACTCGACGTACACACGCAGATTCGGCGACAGTTTCGCTTTCATCAAGCGGGCGAACTCGCGCACGTATTCATCGTCGGCTTTATGCGGAATACAAACCCAAGCGTCCGCGCCGAGCGTATTGGACAGCGAACACATCGTTTCTAAGGCGACACCCTTTTCGCTGAACGTCATGGAGGCGAGCGTGGGGCGTTCGCTCCATTTGCCCTGCGCCGAACCGTTGGTGTGCATCCAGTCCATGAACCGCAGACACGCGACGCCGCGCCATCGCGCCAAAAACAGGGGATGGAACGGCGCGGTTTTGTACGTTTTCTCGAAACCGGGCATCAGGACGCGGATATTCTTGACGTAGTTCGCCGGGTCGGTCTCGCGCAGTTGCAGGAAAAACCCGCCGCGTTTCGCGTCCACGTTCAGCACCATGCGCCCCGGCGTTTCGGAAACCACCGTCGCATTATTCGCGGCGAACTTGCCAACGCCGTCGTACAGCACCACGTATTCGCCGCTCGGATAATGGTCGCCTTCAATCGTGCAAAGCGGCGATTCGGCGAAACAGCCGGGTTCTAACTTCGTGACGTAGCCGTTTTTGTCCACGGACAGTGCGGGACCCTTGCCCCAACTTTCGCCTTCGCGCTGGGAAATCCACGGGCGCGACTGCCGGAAAACATCCACAAACGGCAGTTCCGAGTTCCAGTCGGCGGTTCCGTTCAGGTTGATACCGAGCGTGGCACGAACTTTGGTTTTGTCGGGCAGGGGCTTGACGGATGGGGGGGGCGCGGTGGCTTTTTCCTGCGATTCGGCGACACTTTCGGCGCAAGCGAGCGGCGACAACAACAGCACGGAATACGGCAAAGCGGCAACCAGTTGGCGGCGGGTTAGGGACACGGTCGGGGTTTCCTTCGTCGGACAATAGAGTTGAAGTAATTTTACCACGCGGGCGCGAAAGGCGTTTCGCAGTTTCGCCCTTGTTTCTCGAGGGGGTTTCCAAAAAGCCGCGTCGCCTGATAGAATATCGCACGTGATACCCGAAACAATTGCCCTCCCCGTGCCGTTCAACAGCACACCACCCGCCTTGCGCCGCGTCGTGCGCGAAACCTCCCTGCGCGTCTTGTACGCCCTTGATGCCGGAAAACGCGGGCAGGAACAAACCGATGTACTGACCGAATCGGCGGAAGCGGCACAACTTACCGAGACCGGAAGCGACTACGTTTCCCGGTTAGTCGCCTCCGTGCAGGATAATCGCGCCGCGATTGACGCCGCCCTTGACAAACACGCGACCGACTTTCCGACGCACCGGCAAGCCGTGGTAGACCGCAATATTTTGCGCCTCGCCGCCGCCGAAATCGCCTTTGGCGCGTCCGACGCTCCCGCCGGGGCGGTGGTCAACGAAGCCGTAGAACTCGCTAAAAAGTACAGCACCAAAGATTCGGGGCGGTTCGTGAACGGCGTGTTGGGCGCGTTCGTGCGCTCGCAGGACGAGACGTTTGAACCGCAAACCGAGCCGGAGATGGATGAAATCCTGCCGCCGTTGCCGCAAAAATACTGGGGAGATGCCCCGATAACCACGGACGAAACAACGGAGGAATCCCATGCCTGACCCCATTCTCCTTGACGGAACCGCAACCGCGCAAACGATTCGCGCCGAAGTCGCCGGGCGCGTCGCCCGCCTCAAAGCCGAGTTCGGGGTTACCGTCGGCTTGGCGGCGGTGCTTGCCGGGGAAAACCCGGCATCCGTGACCTATGTCAAGATGAAACGTCGCGCTTGCGAAAAAGCCGGAATCTACTCCCGCGCCGTGGAGTTCGGCGCGGACGCGACCGAGGAAGACATTTTTAGCGCGGTACAGGCATTGAACGCCGACCCAGCGATTCACGGAATCTTGGTGCAACACCCGCTCCCGAAAGGCATGGACGAGTACCGAATCTTAGCCGAAGTGTCGCCCGATAAAGACGTGGACGGTATCGGGCGCGGCTCGCTTGGCGATTTAGTCAAGGGCGACGCCGCGTTTGTCGCCTGTACCCCCGCCGGAATGGTCGAACTGATGGATCGGTATAACCTGCCGATTGCCGGAAAACACGCCGTGGTTATCGGTCGGTCGGTGATTCTCGGCAAACCGCTCGCGCTCCTGCTCCTGAACCGCAATGCCACGGTCACGGTCTGCCACTCGCGCACCGTGGATCTGCCGCGCTACATTCGGGACGCCGACATCGTTTGCGCGTGTGTCGGCAAGGCGGAGTTTATCACCGGCGAGATGCTCAAACCCGGCGCGGTGGTGTTGGACGCGGGCTACAACCGCGTCGCCGGTCGCACTTCCGATGTCGGCGATTGCGACTACGAATCGTGCGCTCAGGTCGCATCGGCGATTACCCCGGTTCCCGGCGGTGTCGGACCGATGACGATAGCGACGCTTCTCGCCAACACGGTCAAGGCGGCGGAACGGTCGGTCGGCATCGTTTCGTAAAATAGGTCGCAACGGTTTAAGGGCGACTGCGTTTGGGTATGGAAACCACGCAAATAGTTTATGCGTATAAACTATTTAGCAAGGTTAAGTACTTCCCATGCAGAATTACCCGAAAAGAAGAAGTGGTAAGTGGATTTTTTGGCTCCTGCCGGTGATCGCCGTGCTGGGGCTGATCGGCTGGCGTATGTGGCAAAAACGTGCCGAAGCCGCCGATGAAGCGAAGTCCACCGCCGCCCGCAAAAACGCCCCGCAGAACGTGGACACGATTCCCGTGACGCGGCGCGATATTGTTCTCACCTTTGATGCCGTGGGTTCACTCGAAGCACCGGCGACCGTGCCGGTGTCGCCGCGTGTCACCGGACGCCTTTTGGACGTGACCGTGCGCGAGGGCGACCGGGTTACGGCAGGGCAGGTGTTGGCGCGGATTGACCCACTCGAACTCCAATCGGCGATCCGTCAGCGCGAAGCCGCGCTTGCCGGGGCGCGTTCCCGGCTTGCCGAGGCGAAGGTCACGGTCGGGGCGCAGGGCATCGGTCTAACGTCCGAAGTCGAGCGCAACCAAGCGGCACTCGCCACGGCGCAAGCGCAGAACGCGCAAGCCGGAGCCGACTTTTCCGCCTCGATTGCCGCCGCTGAAGCCGCCGTGACCGCCGCCAAAGAGCGCGTTGCCGCCGGGGACGCCACCGTTCGCAGTGCCGACGCGAGCATTATTTCGGCGAAAGCGAGCGTGGAGAACGCCCAATCCATCTACCGGCGTCAAAACGCGCTACTCGCCAAAGGCTATGTGTCGGAGCAGTCCACCGTGACGTCGCGCACCGATCTTGCCGTTGCGCAAGCCGATTTGAATACCGCGCAAGCACAGCGGGCGAACGCCGTGGCACTACGCGCCGCCGCCGTCGCCACGGAGAAAAGCGCGGAGCGGCAGGTAACGCTCGCCCGCAACAAAGCCCGTGCCGATATTGCCGTTGCCAACGCCACGCTCGGTCAGTCCCGCGCCACGCTTCGTGCCGCGCAAGCGAACACGTCCCGAACCGGCGCGGTGCAGGAAAATATCGCCGCTCTCGGCGCGACCGTTGCCGCCGCCGAAGCCGATTTGCAAGCCGCCCGCACACAGGTTAAGGACTTGACGCTCCGTTCGCCGCTCACCGGTTTGGTGGCGACGCGGCAAGCCGAACCCGGCGCAGTGGTGTCGCCGACCACGCCGTTACTTTCGGTGCAAACGGTGAGCCGGTTGTGGGCAACCGTGGGTGTGCCGGAAGACACGG
>JACMIU010000131.1 GCA_014380985.1 Armatimonadota bacterium
AACTTTGTTTTTCCGATGATCACGCCGAACGCTGACCGATACTTTCCCGCCGTCTACCGGCGCGGCATCGAATGGGTTCGGCGTACCGACGAATGGGGGGAGCTGAATCGCCGATGGCTGACCGCTCTTCACGAAGCGGCGCACACCGTTATCGCTTACCGGCACGGCTTGACCATAGAAATGATGCGGCTACGCAAGAACCCTGCTGATAACAGCGACGGCTATGTTATGCCTGCTACGAAGCACACCGCGCTTGCCTACACAAAAGAAAGTATTGCGATGCTACTGGCGGGCAATATCGCCGTGAATATCGAGACCCGTGCAAGAGTCTGGCACAGGGCCGGGCGCGATGAAGCAAAAGCACTGCAACGTATCATTGAACTTCTCAACGAAGGTGACGAAGATTTCGAGGGGAAGAAAAAGAAACGCAGGACAAGATTATCTGGGCGTACCGCGACGAGTGCCACCGCGTCACGATCCGCGAAGTGTGGGAACCGCGCAACTGGCGCATGATACGGAGCCTCGCCAAAACCTTGCACAAACACGGTGTACTTCAGCAACCGAAACTGCGGGCGATTTTGCACCGTCTTGCTCACTAAGAACGCGGTTTCGCGCCCGTTTCCCCTTCCCACTGCTCGCGGAACCGCGCCGTCTGCTCGGCGTCGGGCAGGGTGTCCCGTGATATTTCGGCGAGGCGTTCGCGCTCGGCGAGTATTAGCGCAGACAGGTAGCCGCGCACATCGGCGACGTGCGTCAGGAACGCCGCGAGCAGTTCCTCGCCGCGCAGTTCGCCGTTCGCAAACTTTTCCAGTGCCTCGGTTTTCAGTTCGCCGAGGGTTTGGCGCAGTGCCATCAGTTCCTTGAGCGGCGGCGTCGCCTCGGATTCCAGCGCGATTACCTCGCGCTCGACCTGCGTCACGCGGGCAAGGTACGCATCGAAGCCGCGAAAACGACGTTGCCGAATCCACCTATAAACGAAATAACCCGACACCAGTACCGACAGAATCAGCGATTTGCCGTCCTCCAAGCCCTGTACAAAGTCGCTTGTCACCACCGGGTTATCGCGGTCGCGGTAGGCAATCGCGCCGGGATGAATCGGCATTTCCGGCGCATCCAGAAACCGCGCTTCCGACAGGTCGGTCAGCACCGCGCCCCGCGCAAACTCGCCCCCGAACGCCGCAAGCAACAGCCGTTTGACCGCCTCATCCGGCACATCGTCGCGGGCAATCAGTAGCAGTTGTGTGCCGACCGTGGTCACGGCGGCGGGCGGGGTCGGCGCGGGAACCATGCCATAGGCGAAGGGCGGAATCACGGTTTCGTGCAGGGTCGGATGCCGGAGCGATAGGGCGCGGGCAAACGGAATCGGAACCATGCGGTAGCCGTGCTTATGAACCAGCGTTTCCACCACCGGCGACGGTATCAGCGACACGGTGAACAGCGCGTCGGGCAGGTAGCGGTACGACCGGGTGGCGAGTTGCTCGTAGGAAACGTACTCGTCGGCGTAGTCGCGCCCGGCTTTCATATCCGCGAACTCCAGCGCGATCAGGGCGACGCGGCGCGTCCCGCTTCCCTTCGTCGAAAGGTTGATTGTTTTGCCGCGCAACGCCCGCAAGCCCTGTGCGGTGACCGCATCCGCCGTTTCGCGCTTCACTAACAGGTGAAGCGGTTCCTGCGCGAACACAGCGACCTCGCGCACATGGGGCGCGGTCCCGATTCCGCCTTGAATCAGGGCGACATCGAGCGCACCGCTGGAGACTTTTCGCAGGGCGTCGTCGGAGCCGGAACTGTCCACGAACACGGTGCGGACGCCGCGCTTCTCCGCTTCGCCCGCCAGCACCTGCGCGATTTTGTGGCGACGACCGAGTTTGTCGCCCGCCGTGATACGGAGCGAGTACGACTTCGGGCGAAGATTGAAGAAGAACAGCGCGGCGGCAAGCGCAAGCCCCAACACGGCGACCACGGCGTACCAAACGCCGGGCGTTCCTGCGGCGAAGGGGAGGGGCTTTCGTGTAGCAGGTTCCGGTTGGCTCATAGGTTTTCGCTCTCCGTTTGTTGGACGTCTACCGCGCCGCTTTGGTTGCCTACGTTATCCGCTCGGCACGGGTTCGGCGGGCGTGTCTACCGCACCCGCTTCTTCGATGTTCGACGCGCCGGAGTCTAAACCGGTCAAATGGTGCGCGTCGTTGTAGAAATCAAGTCGCCATATCCAACGGTCGTTGTGCCGCGTGTGCGTCCAGCACGTCAGCGAGGTGTTGATGGTATGAAGCCGCGCCGGAGGGACGGCGGCGGGGTTCATGCCGAAAAAATGTACCAATGAACCGTCAATCACGCCCCCGTGACACACGACCACCACGGTTTTGCCGCGATGCTCACGGGCGATTCGGGTCAGGGTTTCTCCCACGCGGAGCATGAACCGCGCCCACGATTCGCCGCCGGGGTCAATGCGCGTGTGCGGATTTTGCGCGATGTCCACCCAACCGAAGCGGCGTTTGTACTCTTCGAGAGTAAGCCCGTCGCCGTCGTCGCCGACGCGGATTTCGTGTAAATCATCGTCTAACTGCGGGGGCAGGGAAAGCGCGGGCGCGATGATTTCGGCAGTCTCGCGGGCGCGGGGAAGTGACGACTCGAGAAGCACATCGACTTGAAACTCGCCGGTCGCCAATCGGTCGCGGAGCCGGGTCGCTTGCAATCGTCCGAGCGCGGTCAGCCCGGTGTCGCCGCGCATTCCGCCCAAAACTTGGCTCACGTTGACATGAGCCTGTCCGTGCCGCACCAACAAAAGGCGCGTTTCGCCTCCCTCGTTCGTATCCGTCATGGCTTACGGTTTCGGCACACGGGGCGCGGTTTCCTGCCGCCTTCAACGATAATCGCGGGGCATAAAAAAGCGGCGAAACCACACACAAGGGGGTTTCGCCGCTTCCACAAACAAATCGTTGTGGAGAGGAAAGGAGATCACACGCGCACACTGTAGCACAAGGCATAATTTTTTGTCAAGGGCTAATTGGCAGGGGGCAAATTATTTTCACCGACGCGGTTCACGAGCGCGGGAACGCCTTCCAGCGTAATCGTCACGCGGTCGCCGGGAGTGAGTGTGAAATCGTCGGGCGGCACAATCCCGGTACCGGTAAACAGAAACGCGCCGGTCGGGAACGCGGTTTCGCGGAGTAGATAGTCCATCAATTCTTCAGGCGTGCGCTTCATGTTCGCCGTGGACGTTTCGCCAATGTATACGGTTTCGCCCTGTCGCTCAATCTGCAAGCGAATTGCCCGGTTCCTTAAACTCGCCGCGTCCGGTGCTATGACGATGGTCGCGCCAATGGCACACGCGCCGTCATACGTCTTCGCTTGCGGCAAATACAGCGGATTTTCGCCCTCAATCGAGCGC
>JACMIU010000132.1 GCA_014380985.1 Armatimonadota bacterium
CCGATTCGCCCCATCGGAATGGACGCGATAATCCCTTCCCGCCCGAACGCGGTCATGGCATCGCGGCTCATGTCGGTTTCCGTCCAGCCGGGAGCGACGGCGTTGACGCGAACGCGATCCGGCGCGAGTTCCTTTGCCATCGAACGCATAAACAAAAGCTGCGCCCCCTTGCTGGTCGCATACGCCGAATAATCCGCCGACCCGCGTTGGCCCGCCGTTGACGCGATAATCACGACGGAGCCGCCGTTTTTCCGTAGCGACGCCGCGCCCGCTTTCACGGCGAGGAACGTGCCGCGCAGGTTGATGTTCATCGTCCTATCCCAGAACGCGCCGGTCATTTCAGCAATCGTCGCGCCCTCGAATATGCCCGCCGACACCACCAAGCCGGAAAGTTCGCCGAGCGCGGAAACGGCATCGGCAACCGCGGTTTCCGCCGCACCGTCCGCCGATAGATCGGCTTGCACGGCAAAACCGCGCCGCCCCAACCCTTCGATTTCGCGCACCGTTTCCCGCGCCGCATCGGCATTGGCGACATAGTTCACGGTAACGTTCGCGCCCGCCCGCGCCGCGAGGATTGCCGTGGCGCGACCGATACCCCGGCTCCCCCCCGCGACGAAAACGTGCTTGCCGTCCAGAGTCAGCATTAGCCGTAGGCTCCCTCAGGGTGCTTGCCGAGCAGACGCAGTTGTCGCTCATTCGCCACCGCCAAAATCTCCGGGTTGAACGTCCACGGAAACGGCGAAAAGCGTTGCGCTATCGTTCGGTGCGAGTAATGCACTTGAAGCAGGTAGCGCAGGGTGTCGACGGTTTTATTCAAACTGCCGGTGTGCCAGATTTCGGAGCGGAAGAACAGTACGTCGCCCGCTTTGCATAGCACCGGTTCCAGAGTTTTTCCATGCCATTCGGGCTGAGTTTCCTTGCCCCACGACAACGCCCGCCCCGATTTGTGCGAACCGGGAATCACGTAGGTCGGGCAAAGTTCCTCGTCCACGTGGTCGTTGAGGTAGTAATGCGCGGTGCAAAGGTAAATCGGGAACGCCTTCGGATCGCTCGCCACTTCCTCCGGCATAGTCACAAGCGTGTGGTCGGTGTGCGGTTGCCAGCCGTCGTGACCGGGGTGCGAACGCCACGCCGACTGCCCGATAATGTGGCACTCTTTACCCATTGTGCTTTCGGCAAGGTCAACAACTCCTTCGCGGTCAAGAAAGTCGAGGAAAAGGCGTTCGCGGTTAAACACGCACTTGTAATGCTCGGTTTTGCCCATCTTATCGAAACCGAACGGGCGCAACCGGTCAATCGCGGCGCGGGCTTCGGCGACTTCCGCCGCGCTTAGTACGCCGGGAATCAGCGCGAAACCGTCCTCGTGAAGCGCGGCGGTTTGCCCGGCGATGTCGTTCTGCGCGAAGGTGCGCTGTTTGTATTCAAAACCCATTGTCGTCTATCCCTTCAGTACGCCCTGCTCAAGCACCGTGGGAAAGTGGTCGCCGGTGAGTAGTTCCCCCGGTTCCACCGTGATATTCTTCTCCACCAGATGCTTGAAATCGGTCGGCTCGTAGCGAGTGTGTCCCGGCATATAATGCACTGCGATTGCCGGACGTCCACGCCCGGTGTAGTTCGCGGGCGCACCATGCCACGTCAGGCAATGGTGGAACACCACGCTCCCTGCCGGAACCTCACACGGCACGACTTCCACCGTTTCGCCTTTGGGAACCCGCGCCGGGTCATACGTCGGTTCCCAGTCGCCGTCACGAATGCCAATCGTGCCGCCGGGATATTGCCCCCACGTGTGCGAGCGCGGAACCATGCTCATGCAACCGTTCTCGATAGTAGCATCTTCGAGGGCGACCCACGCGGAAACGAGTTCCGCCGGTTGAATCACCTGCCAGTACGGAAAATCTTGATGCCAAATCGTCGGTGCGCCGATGTGCGACGGCTTGATTTGCACCTGATCGTGCCACACACGCACGGTGTTCGTATCCATCAGTTGCGCCACCATTGCCACGATCTTGGGATGCGATAAATGCTTGCGGAATGCCGGTTCGGCTTCCCACTCGTTGACAATCTGCACCACGACGCCCTTGCCGCCCCCTATATTACCGAGCGATTCGGGCGTTTTCGGCGATTTACCCGCCAACGTGCGCGTTAGAGCGTCGCGCAATTCCTGCGTTTCCTCCGGCGTTAGCACCGCGCCGCCCTGCAAGAAACCTTGTGAGCGAAAACTCGCCACCTGCGATTGTGTCAGCATCACAGCCTCCTGTTTTCCATCATCGGTTGGAGCGATATTCGGTGATACGCGCCCCGGTTCGATAGTATAAACGCTTTCGTTTGTTTTCGCAAATCTTTTTTCGTGGGTTAGACGGGCGGTGCAACGGATTGCCGAACCACTAACTGCGTCGGCAAGAGTTGCTTTCGCCCCGGCGTTGCGGTTTTGGCGATAATGGCGAGCAATTCGTCTACCACGGCTTTACCGATTGCCGGGAACGGTTGGCGCATCGTGGTTAGCGGGGGATGCTCCTGCGCGGCGTCGGGCAAATCGTCGTGTCCGAGAACGGAAACGTCCTCCGGCACACGCAAGCCAAGACGCCCCAGAGCGCGAAGGGCATTGGAGGCGATGCCGTCCGAGCCGCAGAAAAGCGCGGTTGGGCGTTCGCCGGGGGGCAGTGCCATCAGGTTCGTCACCCGTTCCGTCACTGAATCAAAGAAATAATCGCCGGGCGGTGCAAAGCGCGTATCGAACGCGATTCCGGCTTCTTCAAGCGCGTCGCGGTAGCCTTGCAGTCGCCCTTCCACCGGCGCGTGAGGCAGGTTGCCGGGCAGATGCGCAATACGTTGGTGTCCCATCTGAAGCAAAAACTGCGTGGCACGACGCCCCGAATCGCGGTTGTCAACGTCCACGCAAGCGATTCGCTCGTCGTCGCGGCAATCGTTGACCAGAACGAACGGCAGGTTGACGCTCGCAAACGCCGTGAGCAAGTCGCTGTCATCGTGCTGGAAAAACACGAAATAGCCGTCGCATCGCCCGTCGCGGAACATCGGCAAACTGGTGGGAGAATCTACCCACGACCTGCCCGACAAAATCGTTACGTCTTGCTTGCGAACGTGCGCAGACTCCAGAATCTCGTTGAATACGAGCGAAAAGAAGCCGCCGCGAATCGGCGACTCGGAGTTGAATTGGGGGAAGATCACGCCGAGAGTATCGGTTCGTTGGCGCACTAATGCCCGCGCCACGGCGGACGGGTAGTAGCCGAGTTCGCGGGCGGCGACGCGCACCCGGTCGCGGGTTCCGGCGGCGATTTGCGCCCCGATGCTGTCATTGAGGACTTTAGAAACGGTTCCGAGGCTGACCCCGGCGCGGGCGGCAACCTCGCGGATGGATACCGGCATTCGTGGTTTCTTTCTACGCGGAAAACGGCGG
>JACMIU010000133.1 GCA_014380985.1 Armatimonadota bacterium
CGGTCAATCTCGGACGCGTAGTTGAAGAACGATTCCGCCCGCAGGAAAAAGCCGTCGTCGGCACGGGCGAACCCCTTGCCGATTCGCAGGGCGTCGGCGAACGGCGTCTCGGCTTCGGCGTCGCCCTGCGTTCGGATGCGGATGTTTTTCGACCCGCCTTCCAGCGGAAAACCCGACGCGACCGCCAACGCTTCTAAAAACGTAGACTTGCCGGTTCCGTTTTCGCCGACCAGAAACGTCACTTGCGGATGAAAATAGAGCGTGTCGTTCGCCAAATGCTGGCACACGGGCAAGCCGAACGGGTACGTCACGAACGATTCGACCCGGCTCCGGTCAATAGTCGCGGAATATAGAAACGGGGGGCGTTCCAGCATGATGGCGTTAGTGTACCCTTTGGGTCGGGGATGTTCCATCCTCGCAACTTCAGCCGGGGAACCCGGTCGCCGCTTTCAGTCTGCCATACGCGAACGCCAGCAAAAGCGAAAGGTTTTCGATGTCGGCGCGGTTGTAGTCAATCAGCAAGTCGAGCGAGGCGCGGCTTTTCTTCGTGCGCCATTCGCGCCACAAGCGCACGGCGTCGGAACCGGACAACCCATCTACCCCGTCTTCGCGCTCGATGCCGATTTGCCGCTCAATGCGCTTCAGTCCGCCCTTGAAGCCTAATTTGCGGAGTAGGGGACACAGGTCAACGTGCAACTGATGGAACGCGGTGTCGGGAAAGCGGCGGCGCAGGAACGGAATATCGAAGCCCGTGCCGAAAAACGTCACCCAAAGCGCGTAATTATCGGCGTCGGTGCCGAAATTGTCCAAGTCGCGGTACTTGACGTAGATTCGGGAAGTGTCGTTGTTGTACACGCCGATTATCGTGATCGAGTCCGCGCCCATGCGCCCGTTGGTTTCGATGTCTAAAAAGCCGATGCGCTCCATGAAGTCCGGCACAGCTCGCCAGTGTTCGCCCGCCGGTAACAGTTTGGCGAAATACGCGAAGTCACCTGCGTCAAGCCGGTCAATCCAGACGGGAAGAAGCGGCAAAAGCGCGCCGCGCTGTGTGTCGGTGATCGGCAGGTCGGAAGGCGACGCCGCAAGCGCGTCTCGCCACGACAGGATACCGGCGTCCCACAGTCGGCGTTCGGCGACCTGCCCGATGCCGGGCGCGGCGATAAAGGTGGACGACAACATGGTCTACGTCACTCGACCTTTATTCTACTACAGGCGGAAGCAACGCTTCGGTCGCGGAGGTCAGGAACGGCATATAAGCATACAACTGCGTTCGCCGCTGGATACCGAGTTTGCGGAACGAGTGCATCAGGTGAAACTTCACGGTCGGAATGCTGATACCGAGAAACACGGCTATCTGCTCATTCGACAAACCGCGTGCCGCATGAAGCGCGACTTCGTGTTCGCGGGCGGAAAGTAGCGCGGCTTGCGAGGCGTTCGAGTTTTCCTCGTCGCTTCCGGCTCCGTTGCGGCTTGCACCGCCACCGGAAGGCGCGTCGCCGTTGCCGCCCACGGCGTCAATCAGAGCGGGAAGCAGCTGCGGCGAGCAGTACAACCGGTTTTGCGCGGCGGCTTGAATCGCCTGCACCAAGACGCTGACGGGTTCGTCCGTGCCGACAAACGCATTGATCGCCATTTTCCGCGCCCCGTAAAAATCTACCTTGTTACCGTCGGCGATAAGCGCGTAGCGCGGCGTGACCCCGTTGTCGCCGCTTCGCTTCGGGAGGCGCGATTCGACGGCGACGCGATTTTGCCAACCCTCCCCGACCAGTAGCACGACGAGCAGTTCGGCGGGATTGGTTGCCGGGCGTCGGCGCGAAAGGGAAGTAACGGGCGAAGCGTCCTCGTCGCCAGTCGCCCCTTCGTCCCAAAAAATCGGGCTAACGGTAGAAAGTAGTGCCTCCATCGCCTGACACAGCAATGCCGGACCGACCAGACGTACTGCGATTGGTGTTTTCATACTTTAATTCACAAACGCCGACCCGAACTCCGGCGCATTGTCTCCTAAACCATCATAGCAAGTACACGAACTTTTTGCACAAGATAGCAATATATCTTCGGGTTTACGAACACGATTCCACGAAAATCTTAATGTGACAAGTATATCATATGTTGGCACTCGAACAAAATAGGCAAGGAAGGGAAGCCTGACCCCTACGAAGGATACGACAAGTTTTCATTTTGGGGCAGGATTCCCGCGCCGTGTGGTAGAAAGACAGGGTAGGAGTTCGACACGACAAACGTATGGCATACACTGCGGAAATCAACCGATCCAAACCAACCGCCTTTTTCTTTCTGATTGACCAATCCGGCTCCATGGACGACCCGTGGGGCGTGGATTCCGGCAAACGCAAGTGCGACGCGGTTTCCGACGCGATTAACCGGCTTCTCTCGACGCTGGTTCTGCGGTGCGCGAAGGGCGAAGATGTGCGCGACTATTTCCAGATCGGCGTGGTCGGCTACGGCGGCGCGATTCGCTCCGGCTTTTCCGGGCGGCTGGCGAACCGGCAATTCGTGCCGATTTCCGAGGTCGCTGATAATCCGCTTCGCGTCGAGCAACGGGTGCGGAAGGTAGATGACGGAGTCGGCGGCTTAGTCGAAACCGCGATTCGCTTTCCCGTATGGTTTGAGCCGTATGCGAACGGCAACACGCCAATGACCGCCGCGATTGAAGAAGCCCGCCGCGCCGTGCAAGCGTGGTGCGAACTGTACCCGCTCTCATATCCCCCGGCAATTATCAATATCTCGGACGGGGAACCGACCGACGGTTCCCCGATTGCCGCGAGCGACGCGCTCAAGCAGGTCGGCACGAACGACGGCAAATCGCTTTTTTTCAACATTCATATTTCCGGCTCGGCAAAACGTCCGATTGAGTTTCCCGACGCGCAAATCGGACTACCCGACGAGTTCGCGCAAAGGCTATACGAAATGAGTAGCGTACTGCCGCCGCGCCTTGTGGATGAAGCGCGGCGTGAAGGCTTCTCGGCGTCGGAAAGGTCTCGCGGTTTCGCGTTCAACGCAGATTTGCGCTCGCTGGTGCAGTTCTTGGACATCGGGACGCGCACGGCGGACTTGCGCTAAAGGAGACACCCACTATGTTTACCGTCTCCCGCACTCTGTACGCCCCGAAAGAAGGCAACACCGACGAACAGTATGAAGATGCGTTCGCCGTCTGCGACGCGGCATTGCCGGGTCGCTTCACCGTCGCCGTATCGGACGGCGCATCGTCCGCCGGGTATGCCCGCGAATGGGCGAACCGATTGGTGCAGTCGTTCGCCAAAGACGAACCATTCCCCGGCGAATCCGCGTTTTTCGCCCGCGTTCTCGCCTTAGGCGAGGAGTGGCGTGGGCAGGTTTCGGGGAGCGCGACATCGTGGTACGCGAAGGAAAAATTAGAATCCGGTTCGGCGGCAACACTTTTGGTCGCCACCTTCGACGATGCCGCCAAGACGCTCACGGCGTCGTGTGTGGGCGACGTGTGCCTGTTCGTGATTCGCCGCGACAAACTGCGCTTCGGCTTTCCGGTGACGCGCTCGAAGGGTTTCAGCAACCGCCCCGACCTACTTTCCACGGAGGACATCGGCACGCGCAAACCGCCAACGCTTCTGCAATTCACCACGGCAATTGAGCCGGGCGACCGCTTTTTCTTCCTCACCGATGCCGTGGCGCAGTATTTTCTCGCCCGCTTCGAGACGCGCCGCGAAAAGCCGTGGCATACCCTGCCCCAAGCGCAATCGGAACTTGCGCTGTGGCTCCACGCGAAGCGCGATTCCGGCGAAATGAAGAACGACGATGTGACGATTCTCGAAGTGCAGTACGCGGTTTGAAACGAAAAAGCGGTAGGCGCGTTGTGCGCCTACCGCTTCTTTTACGCCTCCGGTTATTTGCGGCGTCGAAGCACCATGCCACCGAGAAGCATCAGCCCGGTCGCCGTTAGCGCGATCGTTCCCGCTTCGGGAACCATGACGGCGATCGGTTGCGGGTCGGCGGCGAAGTTGCCGTTGCCATCCGCATTGAGCGACCTTAAGTAGGACGAGCCGCTTGCGCCCGCGAGTTGGAACGTCGGCACCGACGAGGTAAAGCCGAAGTTCAGTTCGCGCTCCACAGAGTTCGGAAAGGCAACAAACGCCGAGTTGTAAACCAGCGTATTTCCCAGCCCGGTGTCTATCGTGAGCGAAAACGCGCCGCTTCCGGTTCGCCCGAACGCGGTGCCGGTCGCTGCGGTGAACGAAAGCAGATTGGTCATGCCGTTTACCGGCGTCACCGCGTTGATGCTCATGACGATATTTTGCAAGGGTTGTTCGGTGAACGGACCCACTACGGTTCCGAATCCGTTCACCGTGGCGGAGAATGTCATTCGTGCCGCGATCGGTGTGTTCGCCGGACCGTAACCGTTGCTGATGCCGGTGGTGTAGTTGAACGTGACGTTGGCGGGGGTGGGAGACAAAACGAACCCGCTGGTCGCGGTTCCGGTGTTGGTGAAAACGAACGAGTCTGCGGTAGGCGCGGTGAACGAGGCGAACGTGGTGATAACGGCTGAAGCCGGAGTTGCCAGCGCGGTAGCAATCACCAAAAGCGCGACCGGAATAATGCTTTGTTTTACTGTTGGAACAACCTTCATGAGTTCTTCTTTCTTCGTGCGGCGCGACGCCGACGCTACGGGAGGTGTGTGGTGATTTATAGACTTACTTAAATCACGATTATGTTCCACACAGTATTCATCTTACCCAAATAGTTTCTTGGTTAAGCAAACCATTTTTTGGGCAGGAGAACGAACTGGTCTCGCCGAAACCATGCGGTATGAGTACCACCGAACCCGGCTTGTTTACCCGCCACCCCGAAAACCCCATCGTTACGCCCGGCTTGTACCCGTGGCGGATGGTGGCGACGTTCAACCCCGGCGTCCTGTTGGACGATGACGGACGCTTTTACCTGTACGAACGCGCCGCCGGGGGATTCCGTCCTTTCTACTGCTACGTCGGCATGATGGAATCGGATGATGGTGTCCACTTTACGCACACAAAAACCGAGCCGGTATTTACGCCCGAAATGGCGGGAAGCCAGTTGGGTTCGGTGCAAGACCCCCGCGTTTGCAAAATGGACGGACGCTACTACATGACGTTCGCGTATCGCCCGTATGCGTGGAGTTCCTACCCGACTGGCATTGGCGTTCCCGAAAGCCGCGAGTCCGAGTTTCCCGGCATCGAATTGCCGCCCGTGCCCGGAGCCGTTGCCGGCTCCGCGAACGTCGTTGCCGGTCGCTCCGACAACATGACGCGCTCCGGTATCGCCGTGTCGGACGACCGCATCCACTGGAGTCTGCTGTCGTGGGTGTCGCCGACCACAATGGACGACCGCGACGTGATTTTGTTTCCCGAAAAGATTGGCGGACGCTACTGCGTTTTGCGCCGCCCTTTGCAGTATGTCGGCGAAAAGTATGGCACAACCGGAGCGGCGATGTGGCTGTCGTATTCGGACGATTTGCACACTTGGACGGAACCGGAACTGCTGGCGAAAGCCGAATATGAGTGGGAAGACAATCGCATCGGCGGTTCGACGCCGCCGATAAAAACCGATGCCGGATGGCTGGTTTTCTACCACGGCGTCCATACCGAGGACAAAACGACCAAGCGCGTCAACTATCGCATGGGTGCGCTCTTGCTCGACCTCCAAGACCCGCGAAAAATAATCGCCCGCAACAAAACGCCGTTGATGGAGCCGACCGCGTACTACGAAAAGTCTGGTGCATACATCCCGAACGTGATTTTCCCGACCGCAAATATCGTGGAGGACGGCACGATTTATCTGTACTACGGCGTTTGCGACACGGCGATTGCATTAGCGACGGCGAATCTTGATGAGGTGCTGGCGTTTGTTTTGAGCGGAGCGTAGGGGTACGCAGGAAGTGAAGCGGTGCGCGATACAATACGGACGGAGAGCCGACCCATGCCTACCGCTTATGAAGACTTCGTTGACTTTTTAGTCGCCGAAGCCGCGCCCGAAAAAATCATCGCGTTTGCGCCGTCCGAGACGAGCCGCGCCCGTGCTTACGAACTTCTTTCCCGCGAAAAATCCGGCACGATTAGCGCGGACGAGAAGCGCGAACTCGATCAATTCGTGCAGTTGGAACACGTTTTCAGCGTCGCCAAAGCCCGCGCCTACGAGCACCTTACCGCCACCGGAAATGCGGTTCCCAAATAACCGATGAGCGTCACGTACATTCCCGCCGACCTATGCCGGTTGGTGATCGCCCGTGCTAACAATGTTTGTGAATACTGCCGCGTCCCGGCGTCCGCGTCGTTCTACGGTTGTGCTGAACAAATCGCGTAGCGATTTTTCAATGACCACGTAATCAGCGAAAAGCATGGCGGTTTGACCGTCGCCGCGAACCTTGCTCTGGCGTGTTTCGTCTGCAATCGAAACAAGGGAAGCGACATCGCCACGATTGACCCCGCGAACGGCGCGCTTGTCGGTTTCTTTCACCCGCGCACCGACGTTTGGGACACACACTTCGCGTTTGACCCGGTAGACAGCGTAACGTTCGTCGGGCGAACCGCCATTGGCGCGGCGACGATTCGCATCTTCGGCATCAACGATTCCGACCGGGTTTTCGAGCGCGGGATTTTGCGGACGCCGGACGCTATCCCGGCTGACGCGCCGGGACAGCGTGAGACAAACGACTATTTGCGCTTGCGGGCGGCAACAACCGCGCCGAGAACACCAAGTGCGGGCAGGAGCAGGGCAACCGTTCCCGCTTCCGGCACGACGACGGCGGAACCGGTGCGGGCGTTGTCGAAAACGACGGCGTTGCTTACAGTGACTTCGGCGGCAGTGACGCGCACATTGTTGAACGCGGTTGCCGAAGTCGCGCCGAAGAAGTTGTCGCCGC
>JACMIU010000134.1 GCA_014380985.1 Armatimonadota bacterium
CGTTCCCGCCGACCTTTCGGGTTTGCCGGTCGGGGCGTGCGTGGTGGTTCCGTTCGGCACGACCACGGCGATCGGCTACGTCGTTGGCTTCCCCGACGCGCTTCCCGCCGACCTGCCGGAGGAGAATGTCAAGCCGATTGCCGCCCGCGTGGTCGGACAGGGCGCGGACATCGCGCCCGCCGTCTTGGAAACCGCCCGGTACCTTTCGCGCCACTATTTTTGCGACATCGCGCAAGCCGTGCTGTCGGTCGTGCCGCAGGCGCAAGCCGCGCAAACCGAAAAGCGTGTCGTGCTGTGCGACGGCTACGATATTGCGCTACCGGGCATTACAACGAAGTCGCACCGCGAGGTGATTCTTGCCCTGTCGAACCTACCGGGTCGCGCCGCTACCGTGCCGCAACTATCCGCCCTTCTCGGTGGCGCGACGCTCACGTCGCCGATAAAGATTTTGCGCGAGAAGGGGATTTTGCGCGAAGAATGGCGCGTGTTGCCCCCTAAGGTTTCCGCGAAAAGCGTGAAGTCGGTGCGCCTTTTGGTGACGTGGGACGACGCCGAAGACGAGGCGAACCGGCGCGAGGAGGCGAAGAAACCGGCACAGGCGATTCTGCTCCGCAAACTTATCGAGATTGGCGGGGGACCCTTGCCGCTCGCGGAAGCGAAGGCGATGGGGGCGACCGACGCCGCCGTGAAGCGTTTGGAAGAAACCGGCGTGATCGCGGTCGAAAACATGGAGGTGCGCCGCCGCCCGTTCCGGTTCGACTCTGCCGCCGCCGTACCGCCCGTCTTGATGGGCGAGCAAGAACACGCGGTCGCCGAGATTAAGACGCGCTTAGATTCGGGAGTTGCCAACACCGCGCTTTTGTTCGGCGTCACGGGGTCGGGGAAAACCGAGGTGTACCTGCGGGCGATTGCCGAGACGCGCCGCCGTGGTCGTACCGCGCTCGTCTTAGTCCCCGAAATCGCGCTGACGACGCAGGTGGTGGATCGGTTCCGCGCCCGCATCGGCGACCGTGTGGCGATGCTTCACTCCGGCTTGTCGCAGGGCGAGAAGCGTGACGAGTGGCAACGAATCGCGCAGGGCAAAGCCGATGTGGTGGTCGGGGCGCGTTCCGCTATATTCGCGCCGCTTGCGAATGTCGGGCTGATCGTGGTGGACGAAGAACACGAGGGGAGTTACAAGCAGGACTCGCCCGCCCCGCGCTATCACGCCCGCGAAACCGCGATTGCCCGCGCCCAGATCACCGGAGCGACTGTGCTACTCGGCTCGGCGACGCCCGCCGTAGAATCGTTCTACAAAGCCGAAAGCGGCGAATGGGGCTTCCTCCCGCTCCGCGAACGTGCGCTGTCGCGCCCGCTTCCCCCCGTCGAAGTCTTAGATCTGCGCGAGTTGTACAAAGATGGCACGCCGGGAATGTTCGCGCCGCAACTTATCGAAGCGATTGCTGACCGGCTGACGAAGGGCGAGCAAACTATTTTGTTCCTGAACCGTCGGGGCTTTGCCATGTTCCTCCTGTGCCGCGACTGCGGGTACACGACGCGATGCCCGCACTGCGACGTGTCGCTGACCTTCCATCAAGCGGCGCGGAAACTGACCTGCCATCACTGCGGCTACGAACGTCCCGCCCCCGATATGTGTCCGAGTTGCCACGGGACGCGCATCAAGCCGTTCGGAATCGGCACGGAAAAGGTCGAAGCCGAGGTGCGCCGCCTTTTCGAGAATGCCCGCGTTCTCCGCATGGATCGGGACACCACGGCGAAGAAGGACGCGCATCTCCAGATGCTACGCACGTTCCGCGACGGCAACGCCGACATTCTCATCGGTACGCAGATGGTGGCGAAAGGCTTGGATTTCGCGGGCGTCACCCTTGTCGGCGTGATCTCCGCCGACACCGCGCTCAATATGCCCGACTTTCGCGCCGCCGAACGTGCTTTTTCCCTTCTCACGCAGGTTTCGGGACGCGCCGGGCGCGGCTTTCGTCCCGGTCACGTCTTCGTGCAAACGTTCAATCCGGAACATGAATCGGTCGCCGCCGCCGCAAACCACGACTACGAACTGTTCTACCGCCGCGAAATAACGAACCGCCGCGAACTCGCCTACCCGCCGTTCACGCGGCTCGTCAACATCATCTCCAGCGACGAAAACCCCCGCGCCGCCGAGGGTCGGCTCCGCCTTCTTGCGACCCGCCTCGGCGCGGAAAAGAAGACCGACCTATCGGGTCCGATTCTGCTGTTCGGGGCGGGCGCGGACGGCGACATCGCGGTTCTCGGTCCCGCGCCGTGTCCGCTGTCGCGCCTCAAAAACAAGTACCGCTGGCATCTGCTCCTCAAAACTACCGACATCGAACTGCTCCGGGGACGACTGCGCGAAGCGTGGGGCTACATGTCGCAGACCGACCGGCACGGCATGACCATTGACGTTGACCCCCTCAGCCTGATGTAACCGTTCCGTTTCTTCTTTTCTTTTTTCTTGTTTGTTTTTTGCCTCCCGGCGGGGCAACCGAACGTTGCATCGTGCATGGGGCTTCGCTTGTTGCCAGTTTTATTTGCTCTTGTCCCTTTGCCCTTTGGCGCGATTCGCTACATTCGCTCTGCGAATTTAGCGAAACGCGCCAAAGGGCAAAAGGACCAGAGCAAATAAAACAGGCAACAAGCGAAGCCCCATGCACGATTCAAAGTTA
>JACMIU010000135.1 GCA_014380985.1 Armatimonadota bacterium
GTACGGCTGAATCAGTGACGGCCACGACACTAAAACTCCGTTCGAGTCGTTTTGGGAAGGTAAGATCAGTTCATCGTAGTCTTGGGCATATGACAAAACGGCGATACCGATTTGCTTCATGTTCGATAAGCACGCAGTTTGGCGGGCTTTGGCGCGGGCTTGCGCGAACACGGGAAACAATATCGCGGCGAGGATGGCGATAATCGCTATTACGACAAGCAGTTCAATCAAAGTGAAGGCACGGTTTTGGTTGGTGTTTTGCATGGTATGTTCCTTTAACAATCGGCGGAACAATTTGCGTTCCTCTTTTAGAATAACATCCTTATATCCATTTTATGTTAAGAAAAGATTAAATCTTTGTGAATAGTCTATACCATTCGCAACAATTTGCTTGCTTTCGTTTCACTGGGGACGCGCCCGCGCCCCGCGCAAAACAAGCCGTTCCAAAGGGCGCGACACAAGACGGGTTCCGACAAACTCGTGCGTGGAAAGCGGATTGACCAGCACGGTGAACATTCCGAGCTGGTTCCCACCTACCATGTCGGTAAATAACTGATCGCCGACCATCGCGGCGTTTTGCGGTTCCGCGCCGAGCAGGTCGAGCGCGTGGCGGATTCCGGCGGTTCCCGGCTTGCCCGCTGTGCGCGGCACGTGCGAAATCCCCCACGACGCGGCGAGGCGGGCAAGCCGACCGAGGCGCGTGGTGTTGGACGCGAGACAAACCCCTATCCCTACGCCGTGCAAATCCGCCAGCCAGCCTAAAACTTCGGGCGAAACGGCGTCATCCGCGCCGTGGTAGGGAAGAAGCGTGTTGTCAAGGTCGGATACCACGGCGGTAATACCGCGCTCTTGAAGAAACACGGCGGAACAATCGGTGACGGCGCGGACAATCAGCGAGGGCGTCAGGAGGCGGGACAGCGAAAACATAAGTAAAAAATCGGAAGTCTGTTCCCTTATTCCTGTGCCCACACGCTCGCGCCAGTCAATCGGAAATAAGGGAACAGACTTCCGATTTTTTACTTAACGGTTAGAAACAAATGCGCGGAGCGTTTCACGGTTGCCGCGCCGTAGTGTACCGTGAAGATACGATAAACTGTGTACACGATGAATGATTCCGCACCGTTCAACCCTGCCGCCGCCCGCCTCGACAACGAAACCGAAGCGGCACTTTACGATTTGTACCGCGCCTATTTTACGGCGCACGAAGCGCGGCAGTGGAACGTTTGGGAAACAATTCCGCAAACCACCGAATATGCGGACGCGCCGAGCGACGCATTAGTCGCTGCCGCTCTCACCTGCTACGGCGCGGAACTGTTCCTGCCAGACTACATGACCACGCTTCTGATGCACACGCGGTCGTCGCGGGGGCGAACGTGGTACGTCACGCATTGGTGCTACGAGGAAGGCAAGCATTTGCTGGCTATCGGCGATTGGCTGATCCGGCGCGGGCTTTACACCGAAACCGAACTGCAAAACCGTGGCTCGGAACTTTTGGAAAACAACCGCTGGCATCCGGCGAGTATTGACGCGATTGCTCTGTACGCCGACGCCGTGCTGTACGAAGCGCAGGAACTAACGAACTACCGAACGTTACGGGGCTTGGCGGTTGCCGAAAACGACACGATTTTAACCGCGCTTTGCGACCATATTATCGGCGACGAAGCGGCGCAACAAGCGTATTTCGTGGCGGCGTTGCGGATTATCCGCGAGCGTCACGCGGAGTCGGTGGACGCCGCTATCGAAACCGTTGTCGCCGCGCACGGAGACGCGGACGCGGCGCGGGACATGATAAACCATTTATCAAAGGCGAATCTATGAGCGAACAAGAAGTGTTGAACATTTTGCTCCCGTGCGCCTTTGGAGCGGTCGGGGTGCTGGTAATGGCGTGGGTTTATATTCTACACGATCACGGTACTTGGCGACGCTTCTGGCGACATAAGGAACGGGCGCGGGTTTTCTACTCGGCGCAACTCGCCTTTTTTCTCTACGCGCTGGGGGCCACGCTGATCTACAAAGCGGCAACGTATCAAGCACCGGATGCCAACCATCCGCCGATGCGTCTCCCGCTACGGTTCGCCACCGATTTTGCTATCGCGGTGTTGGCAACGCCGATTCTGTACGGCATTTCCGATCAACTAGTGCAAAAATACGGCAAAATCGGCGACCGTCGCCCCCATGTTGGGAACGTAGGAACCCGTGACTACGCCGCCGGTTGGGGCGGCGAACATCACATTTAACGCCGGTGGGTAAACTTATGCAAAACATTCCAAAAATACGAGTTGCCGCTTATGCCGTGGGCGCAATCATCGCGCTTGCCGGACCTATCGCGTTCGCGGGCATGATGCTTTCCGGCAAGGCGCAACCAGTGAACGCGTCCGCCCCCGGTCTGTCGGTCGTGTCGGTCGGCTCCGAGTCACCCGATTTCGTTTTGCCGACGCACGACGGGCGCACGATGCACCTGCACGATTACCGGGGACGCGCCGTGTTTCTTGTGTTCGTGCCGGAGTTTGGCGGGGCGGAAACGCTCGCGCAAGCGCGTTCGCTCGCGGCAACCGCGCCCGATTTCGATGAGTCTGGCGCGAAGGTGATGCTGATTGCGCCCGACACGAAAGCGAATGCCACCGCTCTACAATCCGCGAACAAACTACCGTTCCCGCTTCTTTTAGACGAAGGAGGCGCACTCGCCAAGCAGTTCGGCGTCGGCGTGGGGATGCGGCGCACGTTCGTGATTGCTCCGAATGGGCAGGTCAAGTCCCGGATTGACGCAGCGATTCTGGACACGGCGAACCACGGCAAGCAACTGTTAAAAATCGGGGCGCACTGCGCGGACGAAGTACAAGGGGCGCGCTCCGAGGGCGTTGGCAAACCCATCGGCGAATATTCGCTTCCGTCAGCAACCGACCCGGCGCACCCGATGACCACGATTTTCGGCGACGACCGGCAAAAAGCAACCGCCGTGCTGTTCGTGTCGGCGAAGTGTCCCTGCTCCAACTCGTATAATGAGCGCATCGCCGGGTTCGTGAAAAAGTACGCGGGCAACCCCAACGTGCGCCTTGTCGCCGTGTACGCGAACGCTGACGAAACGGCGGCGGAAATCGCCGCGCACGCCAAAACGCACGGCTTCACCATGCCGGTTTTGCAGGACGCCGACGGCTTGGGCGCAAAGCATTTCGGCGCGACCGTGACACCGCAAGCGTTTGTATTGGATGCGTCGCACGTCCTGCGCTACGCGGGACGAATTGACGATGCCCGCGAAATCGCCGATGTGACTACACACGAGTTCGAGAGCGCGATTGAGGCGGTGGCAAGCGGAAACGACGCGGGCATCCCGAAGGCGACGAGGGCGTTCGGGTGCGCGGTGGTGCGCTAAGCGGACTCGCTTACACGCGAATGCAGACAACCGGATGCTTAAAATTGTCGCACAGGCGACGAAGGTGTACCGAGCCGTTCGCGTCTCGCGGTGCGGCGTTCGCGGTATAATCGGTATATGGAAACGCCTGTATCGTTCGAGATCGAGATGCCGTCCGGTTGGGAAGCGGTTCGCTTGCCGCACGGCGTACACCACCGTTTGCAAACCCTTCTGGATCGACAGGACGCAGGGCAAGGGTTGACGCCGGACGAGGCGGACGAAGCGCAAGGACTCGTTGATCTATCCGAGTGGCTATCGCTCGTGCGTCTGCGCTCCGAACGGGTCGTGCGCGAAACCCCGGCGAAATAATGAGCGATATTCCCGCGCGCCTGCGCCGCCTTGTGATTGACCGTGCTACTAACCGATGCGAATATTGTGGTCTCTCGCAAGCGGGGCAGGAGGCGACGTTTCACATAGACCACATCACACCGGTCGTGGCGGGCGGCGAAACCATTACCGAGAATCTGGCACTCGCTTGTGTCTCCTGTTCGCTGAAAAAGGGGGCGAAGCAGAGGGCAACTGACCCCGAAACCGGCGTTGCCGTGCCGCTAATCCATCCCCGCCGCGACACATGGCGGACGCATTTCGCGTGGCAGGGCGTGGAAGTCGCGCCGCTGACGGCTACGGGGCGAGCAACGGCAATGCTACTGGACATGAACCGCACTCTGATTCTTGCCATACGCCGCGAAGAGGTTCTTCTCGGTCGTCACCCACCGCCGTAGGAGGGAGCAACGCGGGTGTGTGGTGGTGCGCTAAGCCCTACATCCCAGTCGGTGCATGAAGCAGTTCGCGCTGGGTCGGGGTCGCTTGCGCCAAAACGTCCGCGCTCCAGAACTGTTCCCACTGAATGCCGGGGAATGTTTTGCGAATATACATCGTGCCGTAATGCACCTGCATCATGTATCGTCGCTCGTTCTGCGACGAATTGAGCCAAGCCCCATGCCAGATGTCGCCGCGAAAGAGGCAAACATCCCCGGCTTTCACCATCACCGCTTGGGGGGCGACGCCGCGCCACGTGCTTTCGTCTACCGGCGGGCGTCCGGCTTTGTGCGAACCGGGAATTACCAGTGTCGGACCTAAGTCGGCGGTCATGTCGTTCAGATAGTAATGCGCGGTCGAGGTCAGTGCCGGAATCCGCGCACCGGGGGCATCGTAAACCGATTCCGGCAGGGCGAACGGTTGGTAGTCTACGTGGATACCCATCGCCCGCCCCGCGCCGGTTGTCCAGAGTGAGCCACCGGTGACGTGTGCGCCGGGGTCATGAATACCGCGCACGGCTTCGAGCAAGCCGGGGCGATCCATGTAAGTCAAAAGGCGCGGTTCCTGCCAGAAATCTGTGACGTGCTGGCGGTTGTAGCACCAACCCGGCACGTTATATTTGTCGTCGTCCGCGCCGCCTTTTTCGTCCATCAAAGCGCGAAGCGCGGCGACTTCCGCGCTATCCAAGACGCCGGGAAATAGCACGTAGCCGAGCGTGAACATCTGCTCCACGGCTTCGTCGGGGGTCGGGAAACGGTCGGGGTACGGTAGGTTTTCGAGAGTGCCGGTGAACGTGGTTTTGCCCGCGCTCTTTTTCAGGAATTGCCCAGAGGGGGCGCGTAGGTCGGCGGCGGTGTCGGAAAGGGTCATCGGTTTTTCCTTCTTCGGTAAACGGTTGCGAAATCTATTTCGCAAGGCTTGTTTGTGTAGCGTACCGCTTCCCGGCACGGTTTGTCAACGGTTCGTGCGGGGATGTTCCATCCTCCGCATTACGTCATGGGGTATAACAACGCATGGAAAAAAACACGCTTACATTATCCGCACCTTCCCGCGAAACCGTTGCCCGTGCCATCGTGCTTGCCGCGACACTGGATGAGTTTGACCAAGCCCGCCAACAGTTCGACGCCTACGTTCGGGCGAACCCCGCTGACACCGAAATCGCCGAACTGCGCGAACTTCTGGACACCCTTAGCGCGGCGGTCACGGGGCAGGACGTGCCGAGCGGTTTAGGCGGCGACGCGAAGGATTAGGGGCGGCACAATGGTATACTAAGCCGTGCCAACCAACTTTTTTCCCGTCGCGTTCGCGCAACCCCTGTGGCTACTCGCCCTGCCCCCGCTCGCGTTCTACGCGGTCTGGATGGCGCGGGCGGGCGCACTCCCCGATGCCCGGCAACGCGCTTTCGCGGTCATCCTGCGCGTGGTGATTTTTTCGGCGGTAGTGCTGGCACTCGCCGGGACGCAGTGTGTGCAAACGTCGCGCCGACAAACCGTGATTTATGTCGCGGATGGCTCGTACAGTGTCGGTGGTGTGGGGCAGAAGTCGGCGCGAACCGCGATAGGAAAAACGAGCGAAACCCTGCGCGGCGGCGATAAGTTGGGTGTAGTGACGGTGGGCGGCGACACGCGCCTTTTGGTTCCGCCCGACGAACGCCGCGCCCTCGCCCTGCCGAAGTCGCTCCCCGACGCGACCGAACCGATGACCACGAACCTTGCGCGGGGCATCAACCGCGCCCTGTCCGCCCTGCCGGGCGATACAGCGGGGCGCATCGTGGTAGTGAGCGACGGCAACGAGAACGCCGGGCAAGCAATTGAAGCGGCGCGGGGAGCGAAATCGGCAGGTGTACCAGTGGATGTTTTAATTGTCGGCGACGCGAAAAATACCGCGCCCGAAACCCTCGTGGAGCGAATGGACGCCCCGAACGCCGCCCGTGCGGGCGAACCGTTCCGCCTGTCGGTTGCCGCTACCTCGCGCACCGGTGGCAAAGGAACGCTTACCGTGTACCGCGACGGCAAAGAGTACCGAAAGCAAGCCGTGACCCTTTCGCCGGGCAAGAATATCGTCAGCGTCAACGAGCGCGGCGGCAAGCCCGGCTTTTATACGTATGAGGCGCGTTTGTCGGTCGATAAGTCCGCCGATACCGTGGAGGAGAACAACCGCGCCGTGGGCTTCGTGCGCGTGACGGGTGAGCCACGGGTTTTAGTGGTGCGCGACCCGGCGTCGGGCGACCCATCCGATACCGCGTCGCTGGTGGCAACATTGCGCGGTCAGAAAATCATGGTCACGGAAGCATCGCCCGACGCGATTCCGGCGACCGGAGCCGCCCCACTTCTCGCCTACGACGGCATTATTTTAGTCAACACGCCCGCCGATGCGTTCGACAAATCACAAATGACCGCGATACAGTCCGCCGTGCGCGATTTGGGCGTCGGGCTAATCATGGTCGGTGGGCAGTACGGCTACGCGGCAGGGGGCTGGATAGGGTCGCCCGTGGAAGCCGCCCTGCCGGTCGAAATGGAGTCGAAAAAGCAAAAGCGATACCCCGCCGTGTCGCTCGCACTTGCCGTAGATGTTTCCGGCTCGATGGATGCCGCGCCGCAAAGCGGCGGTTCCGACTCAAAAATGCAACTCGCGCAGGAAGCCGCACACCGGGGCGTGGACGCACTCGCCGCGCAGGACGCCGTGGGCGTTATCGGCGTGGACACCGAAGCGACCACCATTGTCGGTTTGACCCCGGCGACGAAAAAAGGCAAGGTGCATTCGGGCATCAGCGAACTGGGCGGCGGTGGTGGAACCGATATGGCGGCGGGTGTCGAGGCAGGCTACGACCTGCTGAAGAACTCGAAGTCGCCGGTGAAGCACGTGATTTTAATCACCGATGGCGAAACGCCCCCGCACGATTACGCGCAACTGATTGCAAGTTACAAAAAGAAAAGCATGACGTTTACGCTGGTCGTGATTGACGAAGGGCAGTCGGAAGACTCGCTGGAGCCGCTAAAGCGCGTGGCGACGCAAACCGGCGGGCGGTACTACTTCGTGAAAGACGCCGCGCAACTGCCGAAAATCTACACCCGCGAGGTTCGCACGATTCGCAAGCCGCCCTTAATCGAGGAACCGTTTTTGCCGAAGCGCGGCGGCAACGGCGCGAACCATCCGCTTTTGGAAGGCGTCGGACTGGACGCCGCGCCCCCACTCCTCGGCTACGACGTGGCGTTCCCGAAACCGACCGCGGAAGCACTCCTTCTGACGCACCGCGACGACCCGCTTTTGTCGGCGTGGCAGTACGGCTTGGGGCGTTCGGTCGCGTGGACTTCGGACGCCGCACCGCGTTGGTCGGCGGGCTGGCTCGCGTGGGACGGCTTCGCGCCGTTCTGGGCGCAGATGGTGCGCTACACGCTCAAATCGCCGCAAAACAGCGGAGCAGACGGCTTTTTAACCGTGCGCGTGGTGCGCGAGAACGGCAAGGCGCGGGTCGTCGCGGACGCCGTAGACCCGCAAACCGGAACGTTTGTCAACAATCTGGAAATGCGGGCGCGAATCGCCAAGCCGGACGGTAGCACGGAAACGGTTCTCCTGCCGCAGACCGCGCCGGGTCGCTACGAAGCCGCGTCGTTCGATGCCGGGCAGGTCGGCTCGTATACCGCGAGCGTGTTGTACAAATCGCCCGACGGTTCGGAACGCGCCGTGCCAACCGGGTTCGCGGTCGCCTATTCGCCGGAGTTCGCGGCACTTGCCCCGAACACCGCGCTAATGGCGCGAATCGCCGACGTGTCGGGCGGGCGCGTCTTAAAATCCGGCACGGACGTGCTGAAGGTGCGCGGCGCGAAGCGGGTCATCGCCTCGCTCGCCTTGCCGCTCCTGACGCTGGCATTGTTCCTATTGCCTCTCGATGTCGCCAACCGCCGTTTGTCGCTGTGGCGCACCCGCGAAACCGCGAAAGAAGCCGTCGCGCAGGTTCAGCAAACGGTTATCAAGAAGGCGGAGGAGCGCAAGCAAGCCGTGGTGCAAGCGCAGGAGCAGGCGGTGGCAAAGGCGCAAACCGGAATCGCCGAGCGCAAGAAGCGGTTCGCCGCGCTGGAGAATGACGACGAGGAGTAATATCAGTCGTTGGTGCGTTCGGTTCGGTTTCCCTCGACGACGAAATCAACAAAGTCGGTTTGTGTTGATTCCAACCGCCAATGAACCTCGTTTAACGAGTCAATAGGAATCAGTTCCAAGTAACAATCCATCGTGAACGACAAATGCACACTGCCCAGATTGTCGGCAATAATTCGCTCCACAATCAAGTCCGCGCTGTGAAGATGGCTATACAGTTTTTTGTTTCGCGGGGAAAGGTTTTTCGCGCCATCTTTCGTGTAATCGGGTCCGCACTGTTCGCCGTCAACAATATAATGGTCGTAAGTACCTGCTATGATTCCATCAGGGTCAACAATGCGCCAGCCGCAGGTAGCATGAATAGCGAACACTTCGCCGAACTCGAAACGCGCCCAACCCGCGTGTTCGGCTTCGTGCAGAACGCGCGAAGACCTGCCCGACCGCCGCGTTTATCGGCATCCGTCCGACGCCGACGCGCTGATTCCCTATCCCCTTCTGCCTCTCGGCGACCCGGTGCGAGAGTATCACCTTATCGCGGCGCGTCAGATTGCCGATGGATTCGGGATTATGGACGCTTCCGCATTTGATCTGTTGCTTCTTCGCGTCGTGCATTCGTCGCCGGTTCCCGCCTAATTCGCGTCACGGATACAGCAAATACGGCTTGCGCCCCGCCGCGAACGCATCCGCGCCCGCGTTGAACGTTCCCCAAACGTCCGGTTCCGACGCGTCCGCTAAAAACGCCTTACGAACCGCGTTCGTGCCGCAAGCCGCGTCGAACAGCCCGACCGACGCGAACGGTTTCACGGTTGGCGCGGCGGTTCGCAGGGCGCACAAAAGCGCGAAGTTGACGCGGCAGACTTCGGCGACGCGCAAATCGGTCACGCGGACGCGAACGCCGCGACAAGACTTTCCGGCGAACGATCCTTTGCGCGGCGTCCACGTCGCCGGTTCAAACGCGACGCCCGCGAGACCGTAGCCGGAAAGCGTGTCGGCGAGTTTGTCGGCGTTCACCGACGGCGTGCCGCAGTAGCCGAACGGGGCGTTTGTGCCGATGCCGATACTCACGGCGGGCAGTTCGCCGATGATGCCGGTCGCGGCGTACAGCACCGCCGCTTCGGTTGTCGGGATGTTTGGCGACGTTGGAACCCACGGCAAACCGCCGAAAGCGTCCCATCCCGCCATGTCCCGCGTCAGGTTCGCGCACGGCACGACCGAAACATCCGCCTTGCCGACGTGTCCGCGCCCGACCAGCCATCTCGCACATTCGCCGAGCGTCATGCCATGCCGGTAGGCGAGCGGGTAGCGCGAGATAAACGTCACGTAGCCGGGCGATACGGTGCGCCCCTCGACGCGCAAACCACCGACCGGGTTTGGACGGTCGCACACGATGATCGGGATACCATGCTTCGCCGCGCCGCTGATGACCGCGCCGAGCGTGGAAAGGTATGTGTACGAACGGCAGCCGATGTCCTGAATGTCGAACAGCAAAACGTCAATCCCTTTGAGCATTGCGGCAGTCGGCGATTTCGTTTTGCCGTAGAGCGAGTAGACCGGCAAACCGGTGCGCTTATCGGTGTACGTAGCGACGTATTTTCCGGCGGGAACATCGCCGCGAACGCCGTGTTCGGGCGCGAACAGCGCGACAAGTTTTACGCCGTCCGCCTTTGCGAGCGCGTCCACGGTAGACGTGCCATCCGGCAAGATACCGGTAGCGTTCGTCACCAAGCCGACTTTTAGCCCGTGAAGCCGGTTGAAACCCTGCGCCAATAGCACCGCGATTCCCGGCGTCACGCTCATTCGTCCGCCTCGGTTTCTTCCGCCGTTTTGTTTTTCTGCGCGAAATAGCCGGAAATCATGATAAAACCCTGCGCCGACATCAGCACGGTGAGATAGAAAAACAAGGCTTCTTCCAAAGGCAAATGTCCCTGCAGTCGCCAGCCAATAATCCCGGCTTCCTGAATCTGCCAGATGCCCCGCGCTATCGCAAAGTGATCCGACAGCGATAAGTATGTGCCGCAGAGCAGGAACGTAGCGACCAGCAAACGCCGCCATTTCCACAGTTCGCGCCACGCGACGATCCACTGCACCGCGACTACCGGCAACGCCCAGCCGAGCAGAATCACGAGGTACGAATACTTACCGAACGGCATGGGAGCCTTTCGCGCCTTGCTCGGTATCAGGGTTGAGCCAGCGCACTCGCTTTAGCGCGACCATCGCCACGCAGACGAAAACCGCCTCCGCGAAGTAGAACAGGTATTCCTCCAGCGGCAGATAGCCGAACCAGAGCGGACGCCCCCAAACAAACGCGGGCGCGAACGTCCACAGTTTCTGGTAGGCGGCATAGTTGTCCCACGGCGTCGTGTACAAAAACGCAATCACGTTCACGATTAGCAGTGCCAGCGCATGATGCCGCGCCAGCCGACCGCGCAGAAATACGAACAGAAGTGCGGTCGGTAGCACGAGGAACAGGAGCAGGAATAGGGAGTATGTCATAGCGTTTACGCGGGGCATTCGCTCCGCGAGCAATGGGATTTTGTCCGCTACTTTTTATAAGCAACCCGCCACACCGTGCCGGAATTGTCATCCGTGACGAGAAGCGCACCGTCTTTCGCTACCGCGACGGCGACCGGTCGCCCCCAAACGTTGCCGTCGTCATTCACGAAGCCTGTCATAAAGTCTTCATAGTAGCCGGACGCGACGCCGTTCTTGACCGGGACGCGCACCACTTTGTAGCCGGTGCGCTTGGTGCGGTTCCACGAACCGTGTTCGGCGGCGAAGATATTGCCTGTGTAATCTTTCGGGAACTGCTTGCCGTTGTAGAACGCTAAGCCGAGCGACGCCGAATGCGGCTGAATCAGCACGTCGGGGACGATTACCGTGTCTTTCAGTTCCGGCTTTTTGCCGTCGTGGCGCGGGTCTTGGTTCGCGCCCATGTAATACCACGGCCAGCCGTAAAACCCGCCCTGCTTGACCGAAGTCACGTAGTCGGGGACAAGGTTATCGCCGAGTTGGTCGCGCTCGTTGACCGAAGTCCATAGTTTGCCGGTCGCCGGTTCGATGGCGATTCCGACCGGGTTACGAATCCCGGAAGCGTAAATGCTCTCGTTTTTACCGTCCGGCGTAAACGACAGAATCACGGCGCGGCGGTCTTCGGAGGGACCATCCGATACGTTGGAGCGCGAACCGACCGAAACAAACATCGTTTTGTTGTCGCGGCTAAACGCGATGTCGCGTGTCCAGTGTCCACCGCCGCCAACCTGCTCGTTGCCAGTCGGGATATTATCCACAATCATTTCCGCCGTGCCGGTCGCTTTGGAGTCGCCGTTTTTGTAGGCGTAGCGCACCACGGAGCCGGTGTTGGCGACATACACATACTTCGGGTTTGGGTCGTTTGCCGGGTAGAACGCCAGACCGAACGGGCGCGTGAAGCCCTCGGCGAACGTGATTGTTTCGTCGGACTTTCCGTCGTTGTTCGTGTCGCGCAAAACCTTCACGCGACCGGGGTTCGATTCCACGATAAACGTGTCGCCGTTCGGGGCGGTGGTGACGTAGCGCGGGTTGTCCAAGCCGCCCGCGAACTCGGAGGCAACAAACCCGGCGGGAACCTTCGGCAACGCACCCGCCGGTTTCGCCGCCCATTTCGGGCCGTTATTCGCCGATTCGGTGCTGTACGGCTTCGGCAGATCGGCGGGCGTAATTTTTCGCTTCACGCCGGGCGCGTCGGTTGTGTAATCGCCGAACGCCGCCGTGCCGGTCAGGATGTTCGCCGTGGTTTCGACGGGCGCGGTCACGGTTTCGACAACGGTATTGGTGACGGCTTTCACCGTGTCGCTACCCGACGCGCACGATACGGCTATCGCGCCCGCGCCGAGAACAAGAACACCTACCGCAACGGGCAGGACGGAGGAGAATGGTGTTTTCATACTTCTTTATACCTTAATCGGCGCGGAATAAATCCCCGACATACCACCCGAAAATATACGCCAAAAACACGACGTTGCCACCCCAGAGCAGGATTTGCCCCTGCCCCGCCATGTCGTAGAACGCGGCTGCGACGGCGACCACGGCGACCACCGCGCCAAACGCTTTGAGGATGCCGCCGACCCGCGCTTCCTGCAACAGCGACAGCAAAATGTGAAGCACCGCCGCCGCCCAGAATGAGAAAGCCGACAGCACCAGCACCACCCAGCCCATCGGCGGCACAAAGCCCGATTGCGAACGAGAAAAGACCAGTTCGTCGTCGAGGCGGCGCACGACGCCGGTGACGCTCATTGTCCAGCCGAGCGCGACGCCGCATCCGATAAGTGTAGCGAGCAAACCGCCCGACCAGTAGGAAACGGCGGACAGCGAAAAAAAGCCGTTTCGCGCCGGAGCCTCGCGCCAAAACAGCATCAGCGCGAGCAGGAGCAAAAACGTCGTGCCGTAGCCGAAAACCACGGCGAACACCTGCAAGAGCGGGCGTTTTTCCGGCAGGATGTTCGCTCCGACCGCACCGGGCGGGCGCGGGGCGGGAGGCGGTTCGGGCGTCGCCCGTGTACGCATGGCTTCGGTTCGCGCCGGTGCTTGGTATTTGCGGGCGTTGTTTCCGCTTCCTTGCGCGAGTCGTTGCAACCGATCCATCATCGCCGCGTTGCGCGGATTGAGTTGCAGGCTCATCGTGTACATATTGATCGCATCGTCAATGCGCCCCTGCATCCGGTAGACGTCGCCCAAAACTTCGTAGCCTTCGGCGGTGCGCTTGATACGAAGCGACGCCTGCGCCGAGTCCCGCGCCTCAACAAAACGCATCCGCGAAAGCGCGGCGCGGGCGGTGGAAAGCAGCCGCACCGCTTCGTCGCCAGACGGCGCGGCGTTCGGAGCGGGACGGGCGGTCGGGTTTTGCGGACGGGCGTTTTGCGTCGCATAGGTCGCGTAGGAGGTCGCGCCTCCGGCACGGGCGCGGGCGGTTTCGGCGCGGCGTTCCGTGAGTGACAGTTCGGCGTCGTAGTTGGCGCGGGACAGTTTATCGGAAAGCGTTTTGTACGCCGTAGAGACTTCGGCGAACTTCGCGCCCGCTTGCGGATCGCCGGGATTGACATCGGGATGAAGAGTGCGGGCAAGCTGCCGATACGCGGTTTTAATCGCCTCGGCGGTTGCCACGCGGTTGACGCCTAAAATATCGTAGTATGTGCGAGTATTCGGCGCGGACGGCATAGCGGGAAGAGCGGCAACCTTCTAATCGGTGAAACTTCGTTTCACCTGAGATAATTGCTTATTGTACCGCGCTGCGAGACGAAAAACGAATGATATAATGGGACGTTATGGCTCGACATCCTGAATATGTACGAATGCTCGGTGTGCTGAAAGACGACGGCTACCGCGTCACCGCGCCGCGCCGCGCCCTGCTTCGCGCCCTCGCCGAAACCACTGAACCGCTATCGGTGCAGGAATTGCACGCGCAGGTGAACCCCGATTATAAGCCCGGCGACGAGGAGAGTGAGGAAGAAATCAACCTTGTCACCGTGTACCGGTTCGCCAACCTGCTCGTTGAAATGGGGCTGGTGCGTCGCGTGGAGTTCGGGCAGGGCTACTACCGCTACGAACGCGAAGAATCGCAGACCGGTCCGCACCATCACCATATCGTTTGTCGGCAGTGCAACCGCGTGGAAGATTTCCACGGTTGCGACCTGCAGGGCTTGACCGAACGGCTCGAAGGTGACACCGGTTTCCGCATCGAACGCCACCAGTTAGAACTTTACGGCGTCTGCCCGCAGTGCCTTGAAAACCCCGCGCCGGACACGCGCCGGACATCGGGCGGGCGCACTGTGGCGGTGGAGTAAAACCGGTATGCACGATCCCGAAGCCGATTTTCACGCTTTTGACGCCGCGCACGAACGCGACACGCCCCACTTTTTCGCGGCAAACGCCCCCGTGTTCGTTGCCCGCGCCCCCGGTCGCCTTGATGTAATGGGCGGAATCGCCGATTATTCCGGTTCCTTAGTCGCCGAAATGCCAATAGCGGCGGCGGCGGTCTGTGCGTGTCAGCGCGACGACGCACACGGCGGCGCGGTCACGGTGCGTTCTTTGAACGCCGCGTCCGAGGGCTTGCAGGCCGAAGTGACGATGCCCGCGCCGGTTTTCACCAACCCGGTTTCTTTGCTCCGGTGGCTCCTCGAACGCCCCCGTGACGAACGCTGGGCGGGCTACCTCGGCGGGTGCGTGTCGCTCCTTCGCGCCGAAGGGCTAATCCCGAAGGGCGCGGGGGCGCGGTTTTTGCTTCGCTCCGAAGTACCGCTGGGCGCGGGCGTTTCGAGTTCGGCGGCGGTGGAAGTCGCCGCGATGCGCTCCGTGTGCGCGGCGTTCGGAATCGTCATCTCCCCGCTCGAACTCGCCCGATTGTGCCAGCGCGTCGAAAACGACGTGATGGACGCCCCTTGCGGCGTGATGGATCAGGTCACGAGCGTGATGGGCGAAGCCGGGAAACTGCTTCTCTTGCTATGCCAACCGCACACGGTTCAAGGCACGGTCGCCCTGCCCGACGACTGGACGGTGTTCGGCATAGATTCCGGCGTCAAGCACAGCGTCGCCGGTGTCGGCTACACGAACGTGCGCGTCGCGGCATTCATGGGCTATAAAATCCTGTCGGAGCGGGCGAAATCCGGCTTCAACGGCTATTTGTGCAACGTGACGCCGGAACGGTACGTACAACTGACCGACACCGACCCGCTTCCCGAAACGCTTTCCGGCGCGGACTTTTTGCGCGAGCATAACGGCATCTTCGATACCGTGACCGTGGTTGACCCGGCGCAAACGTACCCGGTTCGCGCCGCGACCGCGCACCCCGTTTTTGAGAACGTGCGCGTGGCGGCGTTTGTGGAAGCCTTGCGCGACGGAAGCGATTCCGCGTTCGTCGAAGCCGGACGCCTGATGCTGTCCGCGCACCGTTCCTATTCGGACTGCGGCATCGGCACACCGGAAACCGACCTGCTTGTCGAACTTGCCGCGGCGCAGGGCGAGAGCGTTGCTGGGGCGAAAATCACCGGGGGCGGTTCCGGCGGCACGGTTTGTGTGCTGTTGAAGCAGTCGGACGAAACGCGGGTCTTAGAGAACATCCGCGACGAGTACACGACGCGCACGGGGATCGTACCGCGAGTGATTCAAGGAACGTCACCGGGGGCATGGGAAACGCCGGTGCGCAAGCGGAACGGTTAAAATGATACAAAAAATGTTTTGTGCCGCGCTTGTCGCGCTACTCGTGCCCCTTCCTGCCGCACACGCGCAATCGCCGAAGCCCAAAACGGCGAACCAAGCGGTAATCGCGGATGCTTTCGGTAGCATGGCGAAGCGAAAAGGAACCGGTAGTTTCTTCCCCATGACATTACCGCTACGCAAGACCACCCTGCTGTTTGGTGGGGAAGCGATTCACACCGGAGCCGATTCCGCGCTCCTTCTGACCTTTGGCGGAGATCGGGTCTTGCGTGTCGGCGCGAACTCCACGGTAGCGATTGGCGACGACGGTGTTTCGCTCCATTTCAAAGTGCTTGCGGGACAGGCATGGGTGTTCTCGCCGGGGGGCGGTATCCAGTTGTCTACGCCCTCGGCGATTGTGACTGCGACCGGCAACACCTTGCTTGGCGTCGGTCACGATCCGGCGATAGATTCCACGCAAGTTTCGATGAACGCCGGAAGCGCGAATGTTTCGCTGGCATCGGGTGGGTGGAAAGGTGTGGCGAACGGCGGACAGATAGTGCGATACCTTCGCACTCCACGCCGAAACATCCGCCTACGCGCCCCGCAAGTCGCTCCCCAGACGGACGCGCACGAAGCGATGTGGAAACGACTTCGCGCCGAACCGTGGACGCGGGGCAAGCCGGGCAAACTGGCGCGGGGCATTGAAGGCGACTTACAGGTTTTGCTCCCCCCGGCGAAAGGCAGCAAGCCATGAACCCCGAACGCTGGAAACTGACCGGCAAACGCGCTCTCGTCACCGGGGGAACCAAAGGCATCGGCTACGCGATTGCGACCGAACTGCTTGCCCTCGGCGCAAGCGTGACGATAACAGCGCGAACCGAGGAAACAGTGAACGCCGTTGTCGCCGA
>JACMIU010000136.1 GCA_014380985.1 Armatimonadota bacterium
GCGACCTTATTCTACCAGAAAACGGGCGAAATATCGGGTATCGGCGCGACAGGACGCCCTAATCCAAAGTGAAGCGGAATCGAAACGGCAGCATGGCTTTTTGCTTCGTTCGTTCACAAAGTATGACGCGAAAAACGGCATAAAGGTTTCCTATAAATCCGATAGGGAAAATAGAAAGAGGCGCGGCGATTCGTTCGCCGCGCCCCTTTTTCGCGTCGCTATCTACTTGCGGCGCACCGCCCCGGTGTGGGGACGCGCCAAAGCAATCGCTCCCGCGAGCGACAGTAGCCCCGGTAGTAGCAGTGCGCCGGTTCCCGCCTCCGGCACAACCGTGACCTTGAACGCGGCAAACTGAGTGAACTGTGTCGGACTGAAGTTGTTGTCCGACACCAGAATCAGCGAACGCGAGCCATCGGCGAAGTTCTCGCCGAATGCAATGCCTTCGATGTTGTCGGCGGCAAATCCGGGGGCAGATATGCTGTTCAGGTCGAACAAGAGCGTTTTTTGCACCGGCACAATCGCGCCGACGAAAGCGTCCAAATCGGCGATACCAGAAACATCGGTCGCGCCGGTGGTGTCAATCTCGAAGATGCGGATGATGTTGCCGGTTCCGCCCGTGCCGGACGCCCCGGTCGAGAACGAGCGTTCGACCGACAGAAAACGGGTGCTACTGAGCGCGAGCAAATCTACCAAGCCGTTGGTGGCGAACGCGCCAGACGGGTTCGGGTTTTCGACCACCGGGGCGACGTTGTAAACGAACTCTGCGCCCGCCGTTTGCGTGGCGAGGTTGTACGTCAGGATGCGCGAATTGGACGACACGCCGACTGCCGCCGCCGCGCCGTCCTGCCCCAGCGCGTTTTCGGTCGCGGTAACAAGCGTGGTGTTGTCGGGCGTGATAGTGAGCGATTCAAACGCCAAGTTGTTGCGGACGCCGCTTCCCACGCCGGTCGCATTGATCAGAAACTTCGACGGAATGGCGAGTGCGGTGTTTTGCCGTCCGGCATTCGCGCCGGAAAGGTCGTAGCGATTGATGAACGGTTGAAACGCGGGGTTACTCGTGGAGTTGAAGCGGGTGGTATCGCCTTCGGAGGACATCCAAACGCCGCCCCCGGCTGGGTCAATCACAATGTCTTCCGGATCGGATTCAAATATGGGGAACGCGGTTCCGTCGGGGCGCGTGAGCGTGGTGACGCCGGTAAAAGTCACGTCGCCATCGCCAAGCGAGTTGCCCGATAAATCAATGCCGAGCGTGTAGAAACGCGCCGGGTTTATTTGCGAGCGGTCGTCGGCAACGGCGTAGTACGAGTTGTTTGAGGCATCGTAAGCGATACCGGACAAGCCACCGACCTGTGTGCCGTTGAACGTAGTAGCGGTGGGAAAGCGGGTTTCCCCGGCGAACGTGATGGCGACGGACGGGTCAAGGGCAAAAGCGGCATTTGCGCTTGCGGCGAGCACAAAGGCGAGAGCAAGACGAGAAAATAAACGCATTGAAATAATTCCTTTCGAGTAACAGAATCCGGCGAGTGATTCGCCGATGGCGCGGCGCGTTTGCCGCCCCGTAAGAATACTACAAGCGTGTTAAGAGCGTATTAAGACAGCGTTAAATTATGGCTCCAGCGCGGTTCCGTACCGCTTGATTCGCTCATCGGCGGTGAGTGCGGCGGACGAACCGGGTCCGGCTCCGACCGCTTCGCGCCAGAACGCTTCGGCTTCGCTCCGTTGCCCGGCTTGAAACGCGGCGTCGCCTTTGGCGAGTAGTTCTTGCGCGGCTTGTGCCGCTTTCGCGTTCGCCGCCGCGAAGCCACTGGCACTTTGTGCTCCCGGCGCGACTTCGGGAGCGAAGGGCGATGGCATCGGGGACGCGCCGGGGGCGGGTGCGCCCGGCGACGGGGCAAGTACCACGGCGAGCGGGTTATTCGGGTCGGTGGGTGTGGTGGTTTGCGGTGCGGGGGCGGTTGTGCCGCGCATTTTTCGCACGGTGGCGAGTTCGGTTTGCGCGTCGCTATCGTTCGGCGCGATTTCTACTGCTTTCGCGTAGTGGCTTTCGGCGGCGGCAAGGTCGTTCTTTTTCTGCGCTTGCTGACCGAGCATCCGGTAACAGATCGCTTCGTTGGTGGCGGCTTTAGCGCGGGTGACGGGGTCGGCGGTTTTTCCGGCGCGGCGCACCTTTTCAAATAGAGCAATCGCTTCCTCGTACCGTTTTTGTTGGGCGAGTTCGTAGCCGTCGTTGGTCAGTTTCACTAAAGACGCCTGTGTTTGCGCCCCCTGCGCCTGATAGTAGGCGGTGCGAAGCGCGAACCCCGCGCCGCCGATAACGGCGAGCAGCACCACGGTTGCTACGGCAATCGCGCCGACATTGCTGTTTCGCGGGGGGGCTTGCGGCAGGTTACTGGGGCTGGTCGGGTTGGTTAACCGGTCGCCGGTGTTGCCACCGGTGCGCCCGCCGGTCGTCGTGGGGCGAAGCGGGTTCAGCTGTGTTTGCGCCCCGTACATTTGCGTCGCCTGTCCGCCAGTCGGGGTCATGGCGATGGGCGCGTTGTACGCCCCGGCGAACGCGGGAACGCTGTAGGCTTGCGCCCCGTGTTGCGACTGGGTTAGCGCGGCGGAAAGCGCGGCTCCGAACTCGGCGACCGAGCCGAACCGCTCCGAAGCGTTTTTCGCCATCGCCCGTTCCATCACCGCCGCGACTTCATACGGCACACCGGGCGGCTGCGGAATCGTTTCGTGCAGAATCCGGTAGGTGATCGTTACTACCGTGTCGCCGGTAAACGGTTTGCGTCCGGCAAGCATTTCGTACAAAAGCACACCGAGCGAAAACTGGTCGGAACGCCCGTCTATCGGGTTCCCGGTCACTTGCTCCGGCGACATATACGACGGCGTTCCGAACACCTGCCCCGCCATCGTCAGCGAGTCTTCGTCCATGATTCGCGCAATGCCGAAGTCGGTCAGTTTCACTGTATGTGTGCCGTTTGACGTTGGCACGATATGCACGTTGTCGGGCTTGATGTCGCGGTGAACCACGCCGCGTTCGTGGGCATAGGTGAGCGCGGAACAGAGGGCAAGGGTGTTGGCGACGGCTTCACCGAGCGGCAACGCACCCGCCGTGTGCAAACGGTCGCGGAGCGACTGCCCTTCCAGAAACTCCATCGCAATAAAAAATCGCCCGTTGTCCTCGCCGACCTCGAAGATGGTGACGATATTGGGGTGGTTCATCGCGCCCGCCGCCCTGCCCTCGCGGAAGAATCGCTCGATACGTTCGCGCTTCGCCTGTCCCGAAACCGTCGCGGCGACGTTCAGTTCCTTGATAGCGAGACGGCGGTTGATAGTCGGGTCAACCGCTTCGTACACAATGTCGTTGGAGCGGGCGACCTCGCGCAAAATCGTATAGCGTCCGAGGGTCGGTTTGCCGGATAGGTTGTTAAGGCGCGGCGTTGTCATAGGGTTTACCGATTGCGCGTTGAATTACGCTTTTACGTCCTCCACGGTATCTACACGCAAAACGAGCGCGGTGATATTGTCCTTGCCCCCGGCGTCGTTCGCGGCGTCTATAAGATCAAGGCAAAGGCGTGACGGGTTCGGCGACTTCGTGAGCAGTTCGCCTATCGCCGCGTCCGAAACGAAGCCGGATAATCCGTCGCTACAAAGCAAGTATACGTCATTTGCGACCGCTTTGTTCACGGAAATATCGGGCTTCACGGAATCTTCGACACCGACCGAGCGGGTAATCATGTTGCGTTGCGGCGACGTTTCCGCCTGCTCACGGGTCATCGCGCCCCGCGCCACCATCTCCTCGACGTAGGAATGGTCGGTGGTGATTTGCGAAAGCACTCCGGCGCGGAACCGGTAGACTCTGGAATCGCCGACGTGCGCGACGATGATTTGGTCTTCTACCACGGCGACGGCAACTAACGTGGTTCCCATCCCATTTTTGCCGCCCATGTTTTGCGCGGCGCGGAAAATAAGCGCGTTCGCGTCGCCGATAGCGGCGGCAAGGGCGGTTTGCGCGTCGCCGTCCGCCGGGTTGTAGTACGATCGGATCAGGGTTTTGAGACTCGTTTCGGACGCAATTTGCCCCGCCGAGTGTCCGCCCATGCCGTCAGCGATTGCCCACAGTTTGCCGCGCAAGGCGAGCGTCAGGGCGTCGTCGGGCGCGTAAAAGTCAAACTTATCCTCGTTGTTTTCGCGCACACGCCCGATGTCGGTTCGCGCCGCCCATGTGACACGGGTTTGCTTTTTCGGTTGGCGAGTGGCTTTCACGGCGTCCCAGCCGCTTTGTAGCGCACCACCGTCTAATTCTGCGGTTGATTCTTGGCTCACGCGCTTATTGTACAGCATTCCCGGCGGAATATGCCGCCTGTCCGGTATAATTACCGTATGGGAATGCCGACCGGAACCGTGACGTTTTTGTTCACCGACATCGAGGGTAGCACCAAACTTTGGGACGCTTATCCCGATGCGATGCGCGGTTCGCTGTCGCGCCACGACGAAATTATGCGCGAACAAATCGCCGCGCACGACGGGTACGTTTTCAAAACGATTGGTGATGCGTTCTGTGCCGCGTTTTTCACCGCGCCAGATGCCCTCAACGCCGCGCTTGCCGCGCAACTCGCGTTCGTTGACGAGCCATGGCAGACCCCTTCCCCGATTCGCGTTCGCATGGCACTGCACACCGGCACGGCGCAGGTTCGGGACAACGATTATTTCGGTCAACCGCTGAACCGGGTTTCGCGCCTTCAAGGGGCGGGACACGGGGGGCAAACCCTGATGTCACTCGCTACGCAAGAACTGGTGCGTGATTCGCTTCTCCCCGGCGTGGCACTTCTGGATTTGGGAATACACCAACTGCGCGACTTGGCACGACCGGAAACCGTGTTTCAGTTGTGCCATCCGCGTTTGACGGCGGATTTCGCGCCGATCAAAACGCTCGATAATCCCGCGCTTCGTCATAACCTGCCGACACAAGCGACATCGTTTGTCGGACGCGAAACCGAAGTCGCCGAGGTAAAACGGTTGCTGGAAACCACCCGGCTACTCACGCTGACCGGAACCGGCGGCGCGGGCAAAACGCGCCTTTCGCTTCAGGTCGCGGCGGACGAAATAGACGGCGTAGGCGACGGCGTTTGGCTCGTGGAACTTGCGCCCCTTTCAGACGGCGACGGCGTGGCGCAAGCCGTGGCAAAGGTATTGTTCGTGAAAGAAGTGCCGGGCGAAAGTCTGCTGGATACGCTGGTGCGCGATCTGCGCCCCAAGAAACTGCTCCTTCTGCTCGACAACTGCGAACACGTTTTGCCCGCCATTTCGCGTCTCGCCGATGCGTTGCTGAAAAATTGCCCTGATGTTCGGCTTCTCGCTACATCGCGGGAAAGCCTGCAAATCGGCGGCGAAACGCTGTACCGTGTGCCGTCCCTGCCGCTTCCCGACCCGGCGGAAGCACCGACCGCGCAAAATGTCGGACAGTACGAAGCCGTGCGCCTGTTTATTGACCGCGCCATTGCCAGCAAGCCCGCCTTCGCCGTGACCAACGCCAACGCGCCCGCCGTGGCGCAAATCTGTTCGCGGCTTGACGGCATACCGCTCGCTCTGGAACTCGCGGCGGCACGGATAAAATCACTATCGGCGGAAGAGATTAACACGCGCCTTGACCAATCGTTTCGCCTGCTAACCGGGGGCAGTCGCACCGCGCTCCCACGTCAGCAAACCCTTCGCGCCCTTGTGGACTGGAGTTACGACCTGCTTTCCTCTGCCGAGAAAACGCTTCTGTCGCGGCTGTCGGTGTTCGCGGGCGGGTGGACGGTCGAGGCGGCGGAATCTGTCTGCGCGGGCGACCCGGTTGAGGGTTGGGAGGTGCTGGATTTGCTTTCTACGCTTTCGGACAAAAGCCTCGTGGTGTCAACGGACACGCCGGATGGACAAACGCGCTACCGGTTGCTCGAAACCATCCGGCAGTACGCCCGCGAGCGACTGCAAGCCGATTTCGCGCCGATGGAAGCGGTTCAGGCGGCGCACCTGTTGTATTTTTCCAACCGGGCGGATAGTGTTGAGGAGTTGTTGTTTGGCGCGGAGGCGGCGCGGTATTTGGCGGAACTGGAAACCGAGCATGACAACATTCGTGCCGCGCTACGCTTCGGTATCGCGTCGCAAACCCTGCCCGAAGAATTGTGCCGGTTGTGCGCGGCGGGCGGGCAATTGTGGCATTTTCGTGGCTATTGGAACGAGGGGCGCAAATGGTGCGCCGAGATAATCGCCGCGACGCAAAGCGCGAAACCGCTCCCGGCATCGGCGCGGCGGGCGAAAGTCTACACGCAAGCCGGACGCTACGCACTGTTTCAAGGCGACTTGACGGACGCGGAAGCGTCGCTACAAACCGCCCGCGCCCTCGCGGCGCAGGTCGGTGACGACGCGACGCTGTCGCTGACGCTGAACACGCTCGGCAACGTGTTCTTTGATCGCAACGATCTTGACGCGGCGGAAGGGTGTTACCGCGAAGCATTAACCGTGCAACCGCGTCTGCTGAAAAAAGACGACATGACGCACAACCTACTGTCGAACTTGGGCGGCGTCGCGCAGGAGCGCGGCGAGTTCGCGGTGGCGCGGGGCTTGCACACGCAAGCCTTGGCGATTCAACGTGCGAATGGCGACAAGCCCTCGATTGCGGTGACGCTGGAAAACTTGGCGGTTCTCGCGGTGGCGGATGGTGACTTGGGGCAAGCCCGCGCCCTGTGCGAAGAAGCCGTGCAACTCAACCGCGACGCGGGAAACAAGCCCGACACGGCGTACTCGCTTCGCGCCCTCGGCGAAGTCGCTCTTGAAGCAGGGAACGCACCGGAAGCCCGCGAACATTTGATCGAAAGCCTACAGACCGCCCGCGAAGTTGGGGCGCGGGTGCTGGCGGTATCGGTGATGCTTCCGCTGGCACGGGCTTGCCTCTTGTGCGGGGACGCTTCCCAAGCGGCGCACCTGCTCGGCACGGCGCAGGTGCTATTGGAAACCTTGACCGATGATCGCAACGCCGCCAAACACGCGCAAGACGCCGCCGACACAACGGCACAAACCCGTGCCGCGCTTGGCGACGCAGCGTTCGCCGCCGCCTTTGCCACCGGTCAAGCCGATTCGTTTTGAGCCCTACTTCGTGTCGGCGAGAGCGGCTTCGAGCGTCGCCGCCAGTCTATAGCCCGCTTTCGCCAGCGCGACCAGCGACGTTTGTGTTGCTTCGTAGGTGTAATCGGAGTTCGGCAGTTCGCCGCGCTTGACGCCGGGATAAACACGGCTCAGGGCGATTTCCGCCCCTTCGCGGTTCCATGTGGCGAAGCGACCTTCTTGCAACATCCCGGCGCGGTCGAACAGATTTTTAGGCATCGCCGCCTTTGCCATTTCCGCGATTCGCCCGACCCGCGCATACGGCGTTTCGCCGGGGTTTCGCGGGAACGCGACATCGGGGATGTCGTCCCAAAAGGCGTGTAGGTTGGGCTGGTAGCCGGTGTCCGGCTTCGGTCCGAGCTTAAAGGCGTTGCCGCCTTGATCGTTTTTCGGTTCTTCGGGCGTGATGCGAGCGACATTATGGAGCGGCATATGCGTATCGCCGACCAGATGTTCGAGCCATGCGATAGCGACCGCTTTTTCCTCGGCGGACGCCGTGGGGCTTGCCAGCACTTTGCGCTGGGCGTCGTAGGCGACAAGGGCGTTCTCGTCGGCGTTTTTGATGTCGGCACGCTCGGTGATTTTGCCGGAAGCGTCCTGCTCGATAAACACGTCGTAGTAGTGCCACGGACCGTGGTGGTACTTCGCGTTGCGGGCTTTATCCGAATCTGATCTGGTAGAACGGATAATATCGGGCCATGTTGCGGCGATCTCGAACATCACGCGGTCGGCGTCGGCTTGCGGCAATTCTGCCGGGCGCAAAGTAGCAAGGTCGGCGTCTTTCGGCGCGGCGTTCAGAA
>JACMIU010000011.1 GCA_014380985.1 Armatimonadota bacterium
GAGACCGTGCGTGTGCCGATTCCTATCAATTTGACCACAATCAATACGCTATACGGCTTGAACCTGACCAGCGAAGAGTTGGAACGATGGTACGAAGACCGCGCCGAACCCGTAGAACACGCCCGCACCAGCGAGGATGTCGTGGTGTCGAAGGTCGGACGCGAATTGTACGAAAAGTTTTTCCGCGGCTATACGCGCAAGCAGTGGGGGTTGGATCCGTCGGAACTCGACGCGCAGGTCACGGCGCGAATCCCGACCCGCACTACCGAGGATGACCGATATTTCGGCGATGCGTTCCAGTGTATGCCGCTTCACGGATACACGGCGATGTTTGAAAAAATGCTCGCCAATCCGCGTATTGAGATTCGGCTCGGCACCGATTACCACGATATTTTGCACACGGTCGCGTTCAAGAAAATGATTTTCACAGGTCCCGTGGATGAGTTTTTTGACCACCGGTTCGGCAAGTTGCCGTATCGTTCGCTCGCGTTTCAGCACGAGACGCAGGACATGGAGAAAATGCTTCCCGCGCCAATTATCAACTTCCCGACTGAAAACGTGCCGTACACCCGCATTACCGAATTCAAATCGCTGACCGGACAGGAACATCCCGATAAAACTTCGGTGGTCTATGAGTTTCCCCGTGACGAGGGCGACCCGTACTATCCGATTCCGAAGCCGGACTGTACCGCGCTTTACAACCGCTATAAAGAGTTAGCCGATTCGACGCCGAACGTTTATTTCGTCGGGAGGCTGGCGACTTATAAATACTACAACATGGATCAAGTGGTCGGGCAGGCATTAGCCGTGTTTGACCGAATCGAGCGCGAGTCCGAAGCGGAAGTCCCCTCAATCATGAGGCCGACACCAAAGATGGATGCGGTGCTGGGAGGCGTTTCGTAGGACATGAGCGAAACGACCCCGTTCGGGATTATCGTGCATTGTCATTTGCGCTGGGATTTTGTCTGGCAACGCCCGCAACAGATTGTCAGTCGTCTCGCGGAGCGGCATCCGGTTTTGTTTTTGGAGGACGCCGCGCCGCTCCCCGAAAACGAAGCCGAGCCGCGTTTTGCCCTGACGCATGTGGGCGATTCGTTGACCGTGGCGCGTCCGCTTTTGCACCCGCACACCGGCGATGCCGAAGCCGACGCCGAAACCGACCGCAAGAACGGCGCGGCGTGGGAACGCCTTGCCGACACCGTTGTCGCGCACTTAAAGACGACTGACCCGGCATGGGAGAATATCGTCCACTGGATTTACACGCCAACCGCGGTCGGTGTCCAGCATCGGTACGATCCCGTAGCGGTGGTGTATGACTGCATGGACGAACTGGCGAACTTCAAAAACGCGCCGCCTCATCTCAAAGCGCAGGAAGCCGAACTGATGAACGCCGCCGACGTGGTTTTCACCGGCGGCCCTTCGATGTACGCAGCGCGAAAAGACAAGTACCCGAACGTGCATTTGTTCAACAGCGGCGTGGATGTGGCGCATTTTCGCCGTGCTTTGCTGGCTCAAACCCTTGTGCCGGAGGGTATGGCTGATCTGCCAACGCCGCGATTCTTGTACTACGGCGTGATTGACGAGCGCATGGGGTGGGATAACCTCGCCGCCGTTTGCGACGCGCATCCCGAATGGAGCGTGCTGATGGTCGGGCCACTCGCCAAAATCACCGAGGAGGATTTGTTGCGCCGTCCGAACCTGCACTACACCGGGCAACGCACTTACGACGAATTGCCCGGCTACCTGAAGGGGTGCGATGTCGCACTGGTTCCGTTCGCACTGTCGGACGCTACCAAGTACCTGTCGCCGACGAAAACGCTCGAATACTTCGCGGCGCGGCGTCCCGTGGTCTCGACACTGATTGCCGATATAGTAGAGTATTACTCCGATGCGGCAAGAATCGCACACACGCCGGACGAGTTTGTCTGGGCGTGTGAAGCCGCACTGGTGGCGGACAACACCGAACGCCTCGACCGGGGGCAACGGTACGC
>JACMIU010000137.1 GCA_014380985.1 Armatimonadota bacterium
AATCGCCGCCGAACCGACGCCGCTTACAACCGACCTTGTGCAGGAGTAAGCGGAACTTTCACCCCCTGCGCGTTGTCGCAAAGGACGTATGAACCGAATATCTTCCGCTGCCCCGCGAGGCGTGGCTTCCACTGTTTTTGCCGTGACGCTCGGTGTGTCCGCCGTGATCGCTTTTCTTGCTTGCCCGATTCCCGTGAACGCGCAGGAACCCGCGCCCGTCACGGTCGCCGAAACTGCCGCGCCGGTCGCCCCGAAATCGAACGGCGCGGTTCGCGCACAGGCGACGTGGGATTCGCGCTATCTGTATGTTTTGCTTTCGGTGGACGATCCCGATGTGCAAGGCACGAACACTCTGCCGATTTCCGACCCGCAAAAGGACGATTCCGTTGCCATATACCTGCAAACCGGCGGCGCGAAGCCGGACAAGCCCGACGCACAAACGCACGCGATGCTCGTATCGGCGGCGGGCGGGTTTACATTCTTAGCCGGAGATGCCGACGGTAACCTGAACGCGAAGCCGGTATTTTCCATCAAGTACGGCGTAGCGGTGGGTGGAACGCTGAACCGCTCCGACGACACCGATACCGGCTACACGGTGGAACTGGCGATTCCGTGGAGCGAAGTCGGTATTTTAGCGGAGGATGTCAAGGCAGGCGCACCGTTTTCGATCAATGTCGTGGTGCGTGACCGGGGCGGCAGATCGTTTTCCGCGAACGCGCCGGGTGTGACCGCCGAAACCGATGTAACCGTTCCGTCGAAATGGATACCGCTCGTATTGGGCGAATCGGAAGGGGGCAACGCTCCGGCGGGCGCGGTGTTCGCCCCGCCCGCCCCAACGAAAGACAAACGCACCGTGCCGCCGACGATTGACGGCGCGGCGCGAGTTGCCGGGGAATGGCCGGGCGCGGGTAAGTTTTCGTTTGCCGCGCCGTCATCGGCTACCGTCGTCGCGCCGAAAGTCGCCCCGGTCACGGTCGCCGCGCCGGTAGACAACACGCCGCCCGTTCTGAACCTGTCCGCCGAAACCCTCGCCGGGTTGGAACCGCTCCTATTTGCCCGCTACACGCTGGGCATTCAGGGCGATGGGCGCAAAATCACGCCGTTCGCGGGAACGTTCGACGGGCGTAGCGGCGCACCACTCCTCGCGGATCAGCCGCTTTCGGGCGCGGGGTCGTGGTTCTCGTCGGATAGGGCGTCGTGGCATCGCGGGTTGCTGTATGAAATGCGGCGCACCGGCGTAGATGCCGCATTGGTGGCGGTGGGAACCGGCACGGCGGATTTGAAAGCATTGTACGTGCTGGTGGAAACTTTGCGTGAAATGACGCAGGACGGCTTGCCGACGCCGAAAATCGCCCTCGAACTCGACACCACCGGCATGGGCGAAAAAGACGCGCCCTTAGACGTTTCCACCGCCGCGGGGCAGGCAAAACTGTACGCCGCCGTGTCGCGCTTCTTTTTCATTGTGCCGCCGCAGTATCGCGCCCGCGTCACGCTTCCCGTGGTTGCCGGGGGCGTCCCGGTGTACCCGGTGTTTTTTAGCGGCACAGGGCTCGCGGGAACCGAGGGTGCGGGCTGGACAAACGCCGTGCGCGACGGGTTCGCGGCGCAGTTCGGCGCGGCCTCCGGGGGCGCGGGGCTGGTATTCGTCGGCGGCGCGGGATTCGACGCCGCGAAATCGCCGGGGCTTGTCGCCGGAAATGTACCGCTTCTAACCGGGGGCGTCGGAACGGGAACGCTTCCCATTGCGGTGGTGCAACCGGGGATCGAAACCGCCGAATCGCTCGTGTCGCGCAAAGCGGGCGAAACGTACCAGAAATCTTGGGAGACCGCGCTTGCCGCCAAATCGAAATGGTTCGTGCTGGATTCGTGGAACGATTATCGGCGCGGCACGGAAGTCGCGGCGTCGCGGCAGTACGGGTCGCGCTACTTGGACGCAACGCGCATTTTCTCGGTGCAAACCGGCAACATCGAGGGCTTGGACCTGCGCTGGCGCACGAACAACGTGCCGCGCCGAATGCGCGTCGGGCAAGCCGTGCCGGTGATTATCGGCGTTCAGAACGGCGGCGGAACCGCGCTTCGCCCCGAAGAAGGCTACGCGCTCGCTTACCGGTGGAAGCAGGACGGCAAAACTATCGCCGAAGCCCCGCTACGAAGCAGACTGAACGAAGCGTTTTTACCGACTCAAAACAAGAGTTTTTTGGTCGGCTTAACGTCGCTTTTCGTGGACGGCTCCGGCAAACTCGCGCCGCTCCCGCCCGGCGACTACGCGCTGGAAATTGATTTTGTCAAACTCAAAGACCCTGCCGAACTATTAGGCGCGGGCGCGTTCCTTTCCGATACCGGCGCGGTGTCGCCGCTTGTGGTTCCGGTCTCGCTCTACGCCGACAACCGGCAGTCCGCGATTTTTGAAAGCACGACTACGCCCGCTCTGCTACAAGCCGGAGTCACCTACCCGATTAATGTTTCGGTGCGCTACATGGGCGCGGACGATTTGCCGACCGGAACCGCCGCGCTGACGTGGCAACTCGCCACCGTGGAGGGAAACGTAGTCGCCACGGGATCGTCGCCGGTGAATGAACTGCTTCCTTCCGGCGTTCCGGTGAGTGTGCCTATCAACGTTACGCTAAACGACGCCACGGGTTTGCCGGTTTCGCCGTCGTTCCCCGAACTGCCGGAAGGGCGCGGCACTCCCGGCGGCGGATACAAACTGCGCTGGCTCTTGACGCGCACCGATTCGACCGACGCGGTTCCCGGCGATTTGATCGAGCAGGTCGCGGTCTATGCGGGCGACGAGGAGATACGCTTCCCCCTGCCGGAAACCGTGCCGGATACCGTGGTTGCCGATTCGCGCTTCGTGCTGAAAATCCCGTTAATCAATCGCGGCACGACCACATGGAAAGCAGGCGAATACCGCATCGGGGCGCACTGGTATTTTAGCGACGGCTTGGAATCGCGTTTCCAACCCGCCGTGTCGGCTCCTTTGCCGAAAAACGTTGCCCCCGGCGAGGAAATCACGGTGAGTGTGCCGGTTCGTGCGCCGGAAACCGACGGCGCGTATATCGTCGTGCCGGATGTCTACCTTCCCCCGGATAACTATCTTTCCACGCGCCCGGTTTCGCGTATCGGTGATATTGTACCGATATTCTTGCGCGTGACCGGAGGACGCTTGACGTTCGTTGACCTGACGAAATCGCTGAATGTGGACGCGGTTGCGCCGGAATCCGCGCCGACCGACGGGGACGCGAACGGTGGTGGCGCGACGTTCCCCGCCGAATCGTTCCCGCCCGATGAGTTCGGTCTAAGTGCGCCGCCCGAACCGCCGAAAATCGCGCCGAAAGACGCAGATGGGAAAGTGAAACCGTTCAAGCCGGGTGTCGCTCCGGCGTATCCGAGCGGATATTACGCCGACTTTTCGCCGTCCGCACGGCGTATCGCGTTCCGTTACGCCCCAACCGAGAACGGCGCGAAAAACGCGGTGTCCTGCGCGGGGCAGGTCATCGCGGTGTCAAAGGCAAACTATATCGGCATTCATCTGGCGGCAACCGCGACCGGGGGACAGACTGAAAAAGTGCCGATCATTCTCACCTACGCCGACAAAACCACGCAAAATATCACCGTGTCGGTGCGCGATTGGCATGACGCGCCTGTTCCGGTCGGCGACACGATTGCGGTGATGACGCGCCGCACCCGCACCTCGACCGGCGACGAAGCGAAACCGGCTTATGTGCGGCACGTTATCGCACCGGTGGATGTGTCGAAAGAGTTGGTGTCGGTGACGTTTCCCACGAACGACAAGGTGAAAGTGTTCGCGGTGACATTGGACAAATAGACACGGAACGCCGTTGCCCTGCCTATTCCTCTCGTGGGGCGCGGCGCATCAGGGCGGACACTTCGGCTTCCGGCGACGTTCCCTCGAAAAGGAGACGGGCTACCGCGTCGCACACGGGCAGTTCGACGCCGATTCGCGCCGCTCGCGCCGTCACCGCCCGCGCCGTAGTCACGCCTTCGGCGACCTGTCCGAGACGCGCTAAAATATCAGCGAGCGGTTCGTTTTTGGCGAGTGCTTCCCCGACGCGGTAGTTGCGCGATAGGCGCGACGCGGCGGTCGCCATCAAGTCCCCCACACCCGCCAAGCCGTAGAACGTGCCGGGTTTCGCGCCCGATGCCGCGCCGAACCGCGCCATTTCCGCCAAGCCCCGCGTCAGAAGTGCGGCTTTGGTGTTGTCGCCGAATCCCAAACCATCCGACACCCCGCCCGCGATGGCTAAGACGTTTTTGATGTCTCCGCCGATTTCCACTCCGGTTCGGTCGGTCGAGGAGTAGACGCGAAAGGTCGGCGAATTGAAGTAGGTCGCCACCCGTTTTGCTCGTGCTTCGTCGGGACACGCGGCGACGGCGGCGGTCGGAATACCCTTCGCCACTTCACCGGCTAAGTTCGGTCCCGATAGTGCGACCGAATGCGACATTTTTAGTTCCTCGGCGATTTCGGCGGGAAGTAGACCGCTATCGTTTTCCATTCCCTTCGCCGCCAAAACAAGGTCGGTGGTGTCGGGGAACGGACGCGGCAATGCTTCGAGCAGGGCGCGAACCGCGTTCGACGGCACGGCGACCACAACACATACCGCATCTTTCACGGCATCCGTGAGGGACGCAACCGGAGCCACGGCGTCCGGCAGAGCAATCCCCGGAAGGTAGCGGCGGTTTTCGCGGGACGCGAGAAGGTCAGCGATACGCCCGGCGTCCCGATCCCAAAGGCGAACCGGGTAATCGTTGCCCGCGAGGAGCAGGGCGAGCGCGGTTCCCCACGACCCCGCGCCCAGCACGGCGATAGATGAATCGGTTTTCACACGGCTATTATAAACGAAAAGCCCTCCATCGCAAACAGGTAGGAGAAAAAACGTCTGAAAACCGAACTTATTCCCGTATTTATCGTGTTGAATGTGAGATATGGGAAACACCCGCCATAGAAACAACGATATACCGTTCGCCAGCACGCTTGTCGCAAAGCGAACGCAAGTCTATTCGTATGTTTTGCGGCGGGTCGGGCAGAATAACGCACTTGCCGAGGATGTGACGCAGGATTGCTTGGTGCGCGTTTGGCAAACCCGCGAACATAATCCGCCGCCGAGTGGCGCGTTGGTATCGTATCTGTTGACCACGGCGCAAAACCTACTCCGAGACAGACACCGGCACACACGGGGGGAGTCTTTCGGCGAACTGTCAGGGGCGGCAAACACCGAAACGCCGGAACGCGCCTTTGTGAAGCGTGAAACGGTGTCCCGGTTGCTTGCCGAAGCCGCGCTTCTGCCGTTCGTTTTGCGCGAAACACTACGGCTTCGCGTCGCCGAGGGGTTGGAGTACGGCGAAATCGCGGCGCGGATGGGCTGTCCCCCCGGCACGGTCAAATCACGGCTTAACGCGGCGCGGGAGAAACTTCGCACCGCGATGGACGCCGCCGAAACGCTTCCTACGGTTGCCGCGTCCGCAAGCGAAATCACGCGGCACACGGTTTCGCACCGTGGCAACACAACGACCGCTATTGTACAGAAGGAAATAACAATGACAACAAAAACATCGAATCACGACAATGAGGAACTTCGCGCCGAAGTGCGGGCGATGGAAGCCCGTTTAGCCGCACTCGAACGCGGCAACAAAAGCGAGGCGGTAATATCGGGCGATTACTGGGAATCGGCACACCGGCGGTTTGCCGCGAAACTTACTGAGGAGCGTGACGCTAAAGAAAGCCGCTTCGCCGTTGGCTTTCACTATGTTTTGGCGCAAAGCGCGAGGGGCGGAACGCAAGGCAGTGTCTCCTGCGGCAACACATTCGGTAGTGCCGCGTCACTTCCCGACAACGAAACCGTGGCGAAGCGGGCGCAACGAATGCAAGCATTGACCGCGAGTCCGGCGATTCTTCGCGCTTTCCGGCATTTTTTCGCTCTGCGATTCGCGGGCAAGGAAATGCGTTGTACCGCTACCGAGTTTACGGAAGCGACCGGGGAAAGCACGGAAACTATCGCCGCGCTTCTCGCCCCGTTTGTCGCAGACCGTACCTTGCTTCTCGTCAGCGATGGCGCGGGGGGCGAGACCTACGAATGGGAGGGCAACGACATTACCGTCACCGCCCTCCTGTTCGCCGACCGGTAGATCGCTTAAAAACTTCGCGCTACGACGGACGCTGTGCCGTCACCTAATGTCGTCGCGCCTCCGGCACAATCACTCAGTACGCGGTTTCACGTCGTGGCGACACGACCACCATCGTTCAGAAGGAAAAACAATGAC
>JACMIU010000138.1 GCA_014380985.1 Armatimonadota bacterium
CCTATATCGCTCCATTACCCGCGCCGTGCGTCGCCGAAACGTGCTATCACTTCGGCGAACGAGTAACGACGTTGTCCGCACCGGTGGACGAAACAGAGGGTTTGGTTTTCGCCGTCCAACCTTTGCGCCAGTAGACTTTGTTGCCGCTACCCACAACCGATATTTGCTTAATGGTATCGGTGTATACCGTGTTATCGCTACCGGTGACGGTTAGGCGCAAGCATTTACCGGTAATACGAATGGTGTTATCGCTACCGGTGATCGTGATGCCTTTGGCACCCGCCGCGACGGTTTTTTTCAGATCGCTACCGGTGATCGCGGACGTACCGGTTTTCGCGGTGCCGACTTCCGACCTGCCTGCCCCCTCCACCTTCACACCACCGGAGTTAACCTCCACAGTTTGCGCCAAGCCCCCCGTGCCGATGAAAGCACAGACGACAACCACCAAGATAATAAATTGTTTCATTCTTCGTTCTCCCGAATCCCATAGTACCCGCGCTTTACGCGAAACGGGGTGTCATCTAATTCGATTCGTCCTGCTTTTCCACCGTGTTCGCGTTACCAGAGGTAGTGATGGTGGGAACATCCCATTCGTGTGCAGCTTTCCAGTACGCCCTGTTAGCGTTGCCCGAAATGACGATTTTACCGACTATCTCCACAGACACCCGGTTAGAGTTGCCCCTGACCGTTAACACTGGGCAGTCGCCGGTCACGGTCACGGTGTTACCGTTGCCGCTCACCGTAACCGATTTGCCATTCGCGGCAACGGTAATTCTCTGCGCGTTGCCGCTAACGGTGTTGACCACGGCGTTTGCGTAAGTCGGCGAGTACGCAAGCAGCTCGGAACCCGGCGTTGCCCACAACAGGAAGATCCCCGCCGCACAGAAAGCGAGCAGAACCAAGACGACGCCCAGTACGGTTGCTCGGCGCGGCACGTTGCGCGGCGCGGAAATATCGGGGTCAATCCGATGCGGGTACGGGTTATTCACGGTAGCGTTGCTCTTTCCACGGGTCGCCGAGCATATGGTAGCCGCCGCGCTCCCAGTAGCCGGGGGTATCGGTAGCGCGAAACTCGACGCCGCGCACCCATTTCGCCGATTTCCACGCATACAGTTTCGGAATCACAAGGCGCAGGGGACCACCATGTTCGAGCGAAATCGGTTCACCATCGTGCGTGTCGGCGAACAAACAATCTTCGTCTAAGAAGTATTCTAATGGCAGATTCGTTGTCCAGTGCGACGCGCCACCGAAAAATGAGAACGCCCGGTCATACGCCTGCACCAGCACGAACTTCGCGTCCGGCTTCAACTTGACGTGCTTCAGCACCTCGCGGGTCGAAACGCCCTCCCAGACGTTGCCGAGGCGCGACCAGCGCGTGACGCAGTGCATATCGGCGAAAACCTGTGTGCGCGGCAGTGCCTGAAACTCGTCCCACGTAAATGCGAGTGGTTCGTCCAAAAGTCCGTCGAGCGAGAACTTCCACACGTCGGGCGTGAGTTCCGACTCCGGCGGATGCACCCCGGTATCCAGCACAGGCCACTTCTTCGTGCGCGACTGGCTTTGCGGGATTCGTGCCTTCTCCACGCCGTCGCCGCGCTTCGTATCGGCGGAAATAATCGCGGCGGGGGGGGCGTCGGCGGGCGTCGGCGGTTTGCCTTCTTGCAGTTTGGTTTCCGGGTTGTCGGGCGGCAGAATGTTTTGCATCATGGCAATATATTACCTGAAACCCGCGTCAAAATCGCCCGCTTACAAATCGTCATTTATCCTGCCGTAACGGTTCGCGGCATGGTTTGAATCAATGCGCGAAGCACCGCATTCACCGACTCTGCGGACTGGAAAACCGTGGCGACATCGGCGTCTATTGTCACCGTCAGTGCCAAATTTTCTCGCTTTATGTAAGGATTCGGCTTGGCACGTCGGTAGTCCAAATCGTACTCCGGCAGCAACTCATCGGGATCGTTTGTTTTCTCGTTCATGTGTTTCTCGCTCTCGCTTGGTGGCTGCTCGTGCGCTGATGATGCGTATCTTCTCGCTACGCACCGTGTGGCTTACATACAGTAGGCGATCTTGATTCGAGTAGCCGACTATCAGATACCGATCTTCATGGTCGGAATGTAGCACGTCGTCAAAGAACGCCGCTAAGCCATCATTAAAGACCGTCTGCGCTTCCTCGAAAGTGACGCCGTGCTTTTCAACGTTTATATCTGCCTTATCGGTGTCCCACTCAAAATCCATCATTGTTTCATTTTAGCACAAAGGAACACACAAACGCGAATTGATTTGCGTTTTGTATCACCGAAACCGCCGCGCCCGCGATACGATAAGCGCGTGACTTTCCTTACTCCCCTTCTGTCCGTGTTCGCGGGCGTGTTGCTCCCCGTGTTGCTGATGGTCGCCCTCGGCGCGGTGGTGCAACGTTATCACCCGCTCGACAATAGAACTTTGTCACGGATTCAGGTGTACGGCTTTGTTCCCGCATTTCTGCTGGTGCGCGTGTACGAGTCCGCGCTGTCGTGGGGAGATATGGGCAAGATCGCGCTGGCGGTTTTACTGTCGCAGTTCGTGCTTGCCGTGCCGCTTTACGCCGCGATGAAGGCACGGCGCGTACCACCGGAAACGCTATCGGCGATTTTGCTGGCGTCGGTCGTTTTCAACGCGGGCAACTTCGGCATTCCCGTGGTCGAGCAAGCGTTTGGCGCGAAGGGCGGGGCGGTACAGGCACTCGTAGTGATGGTTGCCAACCTGTCACTGTGGGGCGTCGGGTACGCTGTAATGGCGGCGGTGACGGGAAAAGGCGGAAGTGCCGTTCTCGGCTACTTCCGACTGCCGATGGTCTACTGCCTTGTCGCCGCGCTTCTTTTGCGCGGGCTTCACGTTACCCTACCGCCTTTCCTACTGTACGCCCTGCACACTGTCGCCGATGGCGTTGTGCCACTATCGCTCTTTAATTTGGGTTCGCAACTCGCCACGCGCACATCCACCCGCGCCGTTCGCTGGAAGATTATCACGCCGGTACTGATCGCTAAACTGGTGTTGCTGCCCGCCGTGACCGCCGTTGTCGTGGTGCTGCTCGGACTATGGCCCATGCCCGGCGCGGTGATTATCCTCGCGGCGTCCGCACCGTCCGCCGTCAACACCCTGCTTTTAGCGCAGGAGCAGAACGGCGACATCGAACTCGCCGCCGACTGCGTTTTCGCTACCACGATGGTTTGCGCCGTCACGGTCACGGTGACGCTGGTTCTGCTTCGCGCCTTTGGCGGCACTTCGCTTCCCGCGCCGTAAGGCTACCGATTCCCCGCGTCGGCGACGGTCATGGTCGCTTCGGTTCGCTCGGCTTTTTCCTCCGCCGTTTCCGGCGTTTTGCCGTCCAGAAGGCAGGAAACGTTCATGTCACCCATCACGTTGATCGCCGTGCGGCAACGGTCGAGGAACCAGTCTACCGTTAGCAGAAGCGCGATATATTCAGTCGGCAAACCGACCGCCGTGAATACGAGTGTCATCGTTACCAGTCCGGCTTCGGGGATTCCCGCCGCGCCGACTGACGCCGCCACCGACGTTATTACGACCAGAAATTGTTGCTCCAGCGGCAGGTTGACGCCGATAATCTGCGCGATAAACAGGGCGGACATGGCTTCGTAGAGCGCGGTTCCGTCGTTGTTGAAGTTCGCGCCGACGAGTGCACCAAGCCCCGCCGAACGCGGGCGCAGTCCTACACGGTTTTTCAGTGCCTCGTAGGTGATTGGCATCGTAGCGGTAGATGACGCCGTGGTGAACGCCGTGACTAAGGCGTCACGGCAACCGGAAACTAATGCGACCGGCGACACCCACGAACCGAACTTGACCCGCGTTAGATACCAGACGGCTTGCAAGAACAGCGCGATTAACACGGCGAGGATGAACATTCCCAACGCTTGAAACGGCGCGAAGCCTTTCGTTCCGATGATGGACGCGACGATACCGAACACGCCAATCGGCACGACCACGATCACGTAGCCGAGGACGCCCAAAAGTGCGTCGAAAGTCACCTGCACGGCGTCGCTCACGGTACGAAGCGGGCGGTCTTTGAGCGGGCGGAGCGCGAACCCGAACGCCAGCGCGAGCAGAATCACCGATAATACCGAGCCGCCATCGGTCAGGGGGCCCAGCAACGAGCGCGGCACGTTGTCTAAGAATGCTTTCACCGGGTCGGCTTTTTTCGCCGGAGCGGGAACGTAGCCCGCGTTCTCCACCGTTTGCAGAACGCGCTTTTCGTCGGGGTCGGTGGCGGTTTCGGACGCCTTTAGCGCGACCGGGGGAGGCTTCAGTGCGCCCGCTTTGCCCGGATGAATCACGTTTGCCACCGCCAAACCAATCACGATGGCAACCACGGTATTCAGCACGAGTAACCCAATCAGTTTGGCGGCGAGCGGTCCCCGGATTTCAGCGTGAAGCAGGGCGTTGACCACGGCGACCAGCACTAAAGCGGGCGCGAGCGCGGACAAACAGCGCAGAATCAGTTTCGCCGGTTCCTCTAAGAAAGCGACCTTTTCCTTGAACACCACGCCAACAATCACGCCCAAAATCAGGGCGATAACGATTTGTAGATACAACGGAATGCCGCCCGGTTTCGCGGCACGGGTGGGGCTGTTAGCGTCGGTGTTCATAGCGTCCAATACAACACACGCGAAGATTTCTCCTGCTTTAGCCAAATGCCTCTACCAATCACTACGGCAGAATGTCCTTTGCTTTTTCGCGTTGCTCCGGCGTCAATAGAGCGAGAAACTGTTTCCGAAGTTCCGGGTTCTTGCGATCGCCTTTGTATTTCGCCAGCAACTCCTGCGCTTTTGTCTTCTGGTCGGCGGTCAGACTGAGCGCGGAAAGCGAGCGGCGCAAGGTGACGGGGGAGGACTTGGCTTCCGTTTTCGGAGCAGCGACCGGCATAGCGACCGTTTTGCCAGTCGTCAGCGTATCTATAAAGGCATAGACTTGCTGGGTCGGTATATCGCCTTTGTTGCCCAACTCCTTGTTGATGGTTTCGTGCGTTTTGTTTTCGGCGGGCTTAACCTCGGCTTTGACACCTGCCTGTGTCAGTTTCGCCGCCAACGCATTAGACTGCGCTTTCGTGTCATTCCGATACGAGACGTAGAGAATCAGGAAGGGCGGAATCGCCTTCCCTGCCGCGACGTTGTACAACGGGGACGCCGATTTATAGACCGCCGGGTCTTTGCCAAACGCACCGACAAATGTTTCGTCCTTGCTCGCTTTTTTGACACCGGTCGGGGTCATGTCGTAGGAACCGCCATCAAGCAGGATGGTTCCGCGCAGTGCCGCAAGGCTCAGACCTTCGTTTTTCAGATACTGCCCGTCGGTCGAGACCAGCGCGGCGAGGTGCGCTCCCGCAGAATGTCCCATCACAAAAAGTTGATCGGGGTCGCCGCCGTATTTGGCGATATTGCCCTTGACCCACGCAATCGCTTTAGCACAGTCCTGCACCAAAACCGGGTGCTTGACGACGGGGGCAAGGCGGTAATTGATACTGACAAAAACATAACCGTTTTGCGGAAAAGTTTCCGATTTGCCTTTTGCGCTACCGCGCTTGTCACCGGTCTGCCAACCGCCTCCATGTATAAAAACGACTACCGGGCATTTGGTTTTGTTTGCCGGGGAAAAGATGTCCAAACTATTGAGTTTGGGATCGCCGGACGGATCGTAAGACACATCGCGGTTGACACGCGCCGACTGCGCGAGCGTCGGAGCCGTTGCGGCGAAGAACGCCACCGGTGACAGTATTGCCACGAAAAAGATAAATAGCAAACGCCGATAGGAAAGCATGAAACGCTCCGTTCTTAACCATCAGATTTTGGATTCTGCGCTGTTGACGACGGACGAAGCGGAAAGTTCAAAGACAAATCGCCGCAAACGCGAACGGTTCGGGGCGATTTACTCGCTGCCTTCGGAGCCTTGATCGCGCTTCACGAACGACCGGCTTACCTCGGACTTAGACTTTACCCAATCCTTGCCGCCTTCCTTTACCCATGTGTCGGAAAGCGTTTCATCCACCAATACCGCCATTCCTTGCGTACCTTCGGGCGCGGCGAACGTGGCTTGAATCCTGCGGTTGACATCCACGGAAGCGCGGTCTTTCTTGTCGTTGACCCGCGCTTTGGAAACCGTAGACGACACGCTTACCGATTGCGTTTCGGCAAAGTAGTCCGTTAAAAAGGCTTCATATTCGGCGAGCGAGGCGACGGTCTGGCGGGGCTTTTCGACACGCACCTTGCCGCGTGTGCTGACGGTGAACGTGGATGGCGGCTCGATGTTCGCGCTAAGCAGGTCGGCGTTGGTTTCCTCGTATTTCGCGGCGCAAAATGCCGTTACCTGCTTCGGGTCGCGGGAGGCGAACGCGGCATCCTGCACCTCGTACCGCTTTTGTATTTCGGCTTGCACCGCCGGGTCGGGGGTTCCGGCGCATCCGGTGACAATCGCGCACAGCGCGGCAAGGACAAAAAAGGGAGGGCGAGTCATTGTTATCATTGTTTATCTTTCAATCGCCCGCGCCGGGCTTGCCGGGGCGAGTCACGCCGAATGTTTCGACGGTACGGCGTCCCTTTCCTTCTATAAACCTAACACTCCATCAAAGAAAAAACGCCCCGCGATTACCGAATCGCGGGGCGTCTCATAGCACATAAACCGGCTACATTCCGAGCCACTTCTTGACGCGGTAGACCGTGGTATCGCGGTGCAGTTCGGCGATGGCGCGGGTGAGCGGAATCTCCTTCGGGCAAACCTGTACGCAGTTTTGCGCGTTGCCGCACGACGCGATACCGTCGTTGCCGGAAATCGCTTCGAGTCGCTCGTCGGCGTTGAGTTTGCCTGTCGGGTGCGAGTTGAACAAGCGCACCTGCCCGATAGCGGCGGGGCCGATGAAGTTGGAATGCTCGTTGACCTGAGGACACGCTTCAAGGCACGACCCGCACGACATACACCGGGCAAAGTCGTAGGCGAGTTCCTGTTGCTTTTGCGACATTCGCGGTCCCGGTCCGAGGTCGTAGGTTCCGTCAATCGGGATCCAGCCCTGAATCTTTTGCAGGTTCTCGAACATCTTGGAGCGGTCAACGCACAGATCGCGCACCACGGGAAACTTGCTCATCGGTTCGAGAAGCAGTTTGGAGGAACCGTTCACCATCGGAGCAACCCGGTCAATCAAACCCGAACACGCCTGCCGAACGCGCCCATTGACGCGCATCGTACACGACCCGCAGACCTCCTCCAAACACGCCTGCTCCCACGCCACCGGCGTCACACGCTCGCCTTTTCGTTGATGGGGCTACGCTGAATCTCCATCAAAACCGAAATCACGTTCATGCGCGGGCGATACGGCACTTCAAACGTCTCGTTGTAGGCGGCGGAATCCGGGGATGCCTGCCGCTTCACCGTGACGTAAATCGTGCCTTCATTCGCCATTGCCACGGCGTCTTTCGGCGAAACGCCGGAGGCGGCGATTTCGCTTTCTTTAAACTCGGTGGTTCCCGCAGTCGCGGCAGTCAGCATCGGTAATC
>JACMIU010000139.1 GCA_014380985.1 Armatimonadota bacterium
GACGCGACGGCATCCACGACGCCCGCTACTACCGCGCCGACCGCGCCGATAGCGAGAGCGCGGCGCACCGGCGACGGCGCGACGGGAATCCCGCGCATCATGGCAAAAAGCCATGCCGCGACAAATGCACCGTGCAAAAACAGACCGATATTGCCGGTATCCACCGCCCATTGCAGATAATAGTTGTGCGCCCGGTTTTGGTGCGCCGTACCATCGCGCAACACTTTAATCGGTTCGTCGCCGGTGTGCGTGTATTTGCCCTGCTCGACCATGTAGCCGCCGAGGCCGAAGCCCGTCACCGGTTTGTCACGAAGCATCAGCAATGCGCCCCGCACGTAATTGAGGCGAAGTCGCACCGACGTGCCGCTTTCGGCGAGATTGCCCGAAGCGACTTTGCCTAAATCCGCGCCGCGCTTCTGCAGAACGCCGCTGATGCCGCCGCCAACGATAAGCACTACGATTCCGGCAACCACCCACAGATACGGCGAATTGAGCAGGCGTAGCACCGGATGCTCGCCCCGGCGCGGCGGTGCTTTTTCCGTGCCGCGCCGCCAGCGTTCGCGCAGAACAACCCTGCCAATCAGTAGCGCGACCACGACCAATGCCGCCGCGCCCGCGACCCAACCAGAGCGCGACCGCGCCAGAATCAGCGCGAATCCGATAACGATAAAGGTGAGTTGCGCCGCCAACCGGTGCTTGTCGTCTCCACCGGGCAAAAAGGCGAACGCCGCCACCACCGGAACCAGCATCGCTAAAAAGCCGCCTACGGTCATGTGCAGTCCCAGCACACTCGTGTTGTAGACAAAATAATCGCCTGCATAGCCTCTGGTGCTGAACTTGTTGAAATCGGCGAACGCCACAAAGATAGCGAAAATGAAGATGCCGATTACGAGTCGGCTGAGTTGCCGCGCCGTTCCCAGAATGTACGCACAGGCGAAGAACGCCAAAGAACCGCCGTAAACGCGGAGCAGGTCAACGGTCGCCAGCAATTTGAAGAGGGGGGGCGTGGTCAAAAAACGGTACGTCGCGTAGCCGGTCAGAAGCAGTAGCAGAAAGAACGGGGCTTTAAGCGCGGCACGTCCGATATTCTCCGCGAATCCCCGGCAGACCGCGAGCGTAGCGACCAATCCCCCAATTCCGCCCAAGATACAGGCAAGTTGCGCCCCGACCGGAACCGCCGGTGTTTGCGATAAAAAGAGCAGGGTGATACAGGCGAGCAGAAGGAAGGGGGGCCATTCCTCTCCGATGCCACCGGGAAAGGCGTCTTCCCGTGCGGTTTCGGTGCGACGTGAACGCGGCGAATCAAACATAATCTTACTTTCCTGCCATTCGGGGAACGCGCCGGGCATCTTCCGCGCCGAGCGGGGAATCCCCCTTGAGCGATTTTGCCCCGCGCATCTCGTCGCCCGCCGGGAGGGCGTAACCGTTCAAAAACAACGATTCGCCTTCGCGGGAGATTTGCGCGTATCGGTCGGCGGTAGCCTCACACGCGGCGTCGGTGAAGCGGCGTATCTTCTGCTGAAACAGGCGCGTATCGAAGGTCTCGGCGTGTCGGCGAATCCGCGCCGTATCCGCGCCGAAAGTGTCCATATTGCGTAAACATTGCGCGAGCGATTCGGGCGTCGGGTCGGCGAAAAACAAACCGGTTTCGCCGGGTATCACGGTTTCCAGTGCGCCACCATGTCCGTAGGCGACCACGGGACGCCCTGCCGCCATTGCTTCCACCGGCGCGATTCCGAAATCTTCCTCGCCGGGAAACAAAAAAGCGCGGCAGTTCGCCATGAGTCCAATCACATCCGAATCGGGAAGCCGTCCCAAAAACTCGGTCTTCGCGCCCGCCATGGCACGAAGGCGTTTCTCGTCGGGACCCGAACCGACGACCTTGAGCGGTACATTGAGCAGGTTGCAAGCCGCAATCGCAAGGTCTACGCGCTTGTAGGATAAAAAGCGCGACACGACCAGAAAATAATCGCCGGTTGGCTCGGCAACTGGAGTGAACCGCTCGGTGCGAACCGGCGGATGAATCACGGTCGAGGCGCGGTTGTAGTATTTGCGAATGCGCTTCGCAACATTGTAGGAGTTGGCGACAAAATGATCCACCCGCGCATGAGCCGCCTGATAATCCCACGTTCGCAGGTTGTGAATCACCAGCGACATGATACGGCGCATCATTGGGCTATAGCCGCCCTGCGCCATGTACTCGTGAAATCGCCATGCAAAGCGTGAGGGCGTATGACAGTAGCAGACATGGCAGGTTTCCGGCGCGGTAATCACGCCTTTGGCGAAACTCGAAGCGGACGACACCACTAAATCGTAGCCGGAAAGATCAAAAGATTCAAACGCGAGCGGATACAGCGGCAAAACGAGCTTGTGCATCAAGCCGCGCCGCGCAAACTTTTGCAAAAACGTCGTGCGAACATCCATCTGCGCGAAGCAGGGCAACGTGTTTTCTTTGTCGTACACGGACGTATAGATAGGCGCGTCGGGCCAGATAGGATGCAATGCCTCCACGACCCGCTCCGCCCCGCCGCTTTGTGCCAGATAATCGTGGATAATCGAAACGCGCATAAGTTCAACATTTCCGAAGCGTCCCACGGATGGGGACGCGATTCTTAGAAAACTCCGCGACCGCCCGCCAGCATCTCCATAACGCCCTGTTTTTTCTCGCTGCCCGACAGAAGCCGCGAGTAAACGTTCTCTACTACGGCGGCGGTTTTGTGCGATGTGAACCGCGCCCGCGCCTCGTGGTAGCCCGCCCGTCCGATTTGCGCCGCCTTCGCCGGATCGCAGAGCAGACTTCGCACGGCTACCGCGAGTGCCGCCGCATCGCCCATCGGGGTCAGCATACCGGTCTTGCCTTCGGTGATGATTTCCGGCACGCCCCCACCGCGGGTAGCGATTACCGGTAGCCCCGCCGCCATACCCTCGATAACCACCTGCCCGAACGGCTCCGGCGTCACGCTCGTGTGTACCATTATATCCAATTTTGCGAGAAGTGCCGGAATATCTTTCACTGCGCCCAGCCACTCGATGCAGTGTGCCACCGGTTCCCCCTGCGCCTTGACCTGTGCTTCGTAATCTTCCTCGCCAAACAGCGCACCACCGGCAATCAAGAAGCGCACAGGGGGTAAATCGTCCGGTAAACGTCCCGCCCGTCGGTCGGCTTTGAGGAGTTTCACCGCCTCGACCAAAACGTGTTGCCCCTTCCAGTGCGCGAGGCGTCCGACAAGCCCGATACGCACCGCGTCCTGCCCCGCCCATGTTGTTCGTTCCGCCGGTTCGTCGAACAGCAAATCGCGCTCCGCAAGTCCGTTGTGCGCCACTGTCGCCTTTTCGCGTCCCGATTCGGTGGGAAACAGACACTCCAGCGTCGCTTGTGAGTTGGTCAGAATATGCGTCGGTAAAACTTTCGCCGCCGAGCGAAACGCCACTACCGTGGTTTGCGGCAGATAGGTAGGGTCAATAAAATCGCGCACGTGCCAGATAACCGGCTTTTTACACATTTTTCCGGCGATTGCGCCGTAAATATCCGACTTCAGGGAGTTGCAATGCAGAAGGTCGGCGTTTTCCTGCCGCGCCAAAGCGGCGATTTTCGCGGCATACTGCATAATTTGGGGACCCGCCACAAACAGTTTGCGCGTGATACCGCCGAAATCGAGCGAATCTTTGCGTGTATTTCGCACCGTGTCATCCATTGGGACGATATGCACGGCGATAGTCATTTCGCGCAGACGGTCAGCGAGCGGACCCTCTTCGGCGAGGGCGACCACCGGACGGAAAAGTTCCGGGTTCAGCGCGGACAATAGCCGCCCCAGCGAAATCTCACCGCCGCTCCAACGCGCCGTATGATCTACATACAGTATCGTTTTCTTTGCCAATTTCGCATCCCGGCGCAATGGTTTTGTCTCTTTGTATGACATAGTTTGTGATTGAAACACCTTTGTTGTATTCGGTGGTAATCGTTACTGTAGCAACGTATCGTAAACGGATTCGATTTTTCGTGCGGTACGCTCCGGTAGATAGTGCGAACGCACCGTATCGTAGCCGTTTTGCCCCAACGTCGCGGCGCGTCCGGGGTCGTTAAGCAGTTTCAGCAACGTTTGCGCGAGAATCTCCACATCGCCCATCGGGGTCAGCAAGCCGTTTTGCTCTGGGGTAATAATATCCACAACACCCCCGCCGCGGGTAGCGATTACCGGAAGTCCCATCGCCATGCCCTCGATAACCACCTGCCCGAACGGTTCCGGCAATATGCTACAGTGAACCAAAACGTCCAAACTCGCCATCAACGCAGGAACATCAGACACATTGCCACAACATTGCACGACACCGGGCGGAAAATCGCGCAACGCTTGCGCCTTGATTTCACTCTCGTAAATCTCCTCGCCGAATAATGCCGCTCCGGCAATCACGAATTGCAACGGGATAATGTTCCCCGCCGCCTGCCACTTTTCCTGTACAATTTTCGCCGCCGCCAAAAAAATGTGTTGACCCTTCCACCGTGCCAGACGCCCCACGATACCGATGGTGATGGGGCGCGAATCGCCCGTTTTGCGCCACGCATCGCGTTCGGTCGGGCGCGGCGCGGTTAAAAACGACGCACCCACGCAGTCCGCGACCACGGTGAAACGCTTCGTTGCGCCCGGCGCGGTCGCCGCCGTTTCATCGCCGCCAAACAACGAAAACAACGTCGAGCGGGAGTTGCAAAGAACGTGCGTGGGAACGCGCATCGCCATGAACCGCATCGCGTGTACCGTGATGTTTGGCAGATACGGGGGCGCGATATGATCGCGCACGTGCCAGAGAAGGGGAAGTTTCGCTTGCTTTGCCGCTATAGCGCCGTAAACATCGGATTTCAAACTGTTGGTGTGAATCAAGGAGCAACCCCACGTTTTGGCGAGGTCGGCGATTCTGCGAGCGTAGGACAAAAGCGCGGGCGAGGCGGAAAGCATTTTTTGTGCCAAGCCACCGGCGGCAAGCGTATCCTTGCGCGTTTCGCGCACACCGTCACCGAGCAGTTCGACAACCGTTTCCACCGCGATTTCGTGTAACTTTTCGGCGAATACGCCGTCCTCGCCCAGCACCACGACCGGCTCATAGCGCGACCGGTCGAGTGCGCCTAAGAAACGAAACAGGGCTATCTCGCCGCCGCTCCACCGTGCCGTGTGATCGAGGAGCAGGATGCGCCGGGGGGTAGGCGTCGCGGCGTTTCTAATCACGTACCGAGCACCTGACGATACACTTTTTCCACGCTCATCGCGTGTTTTTTCCACGTGTAGTGCGCGTCCACAAAGTCACAGAGTTTCTTTGCGGAAAGGTCGCTTGCCCACGAACCGGGGGTAAGTCGTGCCGCGCAGAACGCGGTAATCGAGTCTGCGAGGTGCGCGGGTTCGGTTCCTGCCGAAAGAAGCCGCTCGTCAATACCGCGCAGAATCTCCGGGGTCGCGCCCGTCGGCGTACCAATTACCGGCGTCCCGCAAGCGAGTGCCTCCACCGTGACCAGTCCGAAGCCTTCGAGCGCGAGGGTCGGCAAAACAAAAGCGTCCGCGCCCCGGTAATAGTCCACGATTTTGTCGTCGGCAATAAAGCCTGCGAACGTCACCGCGTCCGCGACCCCTAAAGCGTTCGCTTGTGCCTCAAGCGATTCGCGCAGGTTCCCGCGCCCGCCGATAACGAGATGGGTGCGAGGAAACGCTTCGCGCACGGTGGGGAGAGCGGCGATTAAGTTTTCCAGTCCCATGCGAGTGGTCAGTCGGCGCACGGAAAGAAGCAGGGGAAACGCTTCAGCGGGTAGCCCGGCACGACCCCGCGCCTCCTGCCGGGCGTCGGGGTTTGCCGTATCCACAAAGAAACGCTCCCTATTCACGCCGCCGGGTATCTTGTGGATGTTCGCTGGGGTGTAACCGAACTCCAGCACCTCGCCGCGTGATTGCTCCGACAAAATAATGACTTGGTGCGATTGTCGCAGGTTATCCGCCTCGACCTCGCGCCGATAGTGCCGTTTGAGAAGAGCGCGACCGTGCAAAAGGGGCTTTTTCCATGCCGCGCTTTTTTGCACCTGCCCCATATCCTCGACAAAACCTTCGGCATCCCACGGGCCGTAGAACGAGCGCACGTGCGGGAGCGAACCATTCGCCGATTGAAGCGCACCGACAGCCGCATAGGCGAAGTGCGTGTGCAGAAGGTCGAACGGCTTCCCGGCGTCCTTTGCGGATTGGAGCAACTTCGTGCAAGCCTCGCGCCCGTTCTTCAGCCATGCCGGGGGGCTTGCGCCTTTATCGTATTGCACAATCGTGCCGCGCAAGGCGTCGTGCCACGTTTCGGGCGCACCGGGGATTTGCCGTCCGACAAGAATGGTCGGCTCGTGACCGGCTAACGTCTGTTCGCGCA
>JACMIU010000140.1 GCA_014380985.1 Armatimonadota bacterium
AGAATCGTCGGGTCAAGGACGAACACGGGAACCACGCGGTCGGCGGACTTCACGGCTTCGGTAAGCGCATGATTGTCTTGCACTCGAAGCCCGCGCCGGAACCAAACAATGGCGGTTTTGGAAGATGGCATACCCGTAGGATACCCGCAAGCCGTGCGAAACCGCGTCGCACGAGGAACGCTACCGGAGTAGCGACAAGGCTTTTGAAAGAAGTATAATCAGCGCATGGATCGTTTTTTAGCACTTGACATGGGCGCGGAATCCGGGCGCGGCGTGGTCGGTACGATTGATGCCGCGCACGAAACCGTTTCGCTCGAAGAAACGCACCGCTTTCCGACCGGCGCGGTTCGCCTCGGCGACCGGCTTCACTGGGATCTACCGCGTATCGCGCAGGAAATGGGCGTGATCATCGGCAAGGCGACCGAGGAGGGGACGCTCGCCGGTATCGGCGTGGACACATGGGGCGTGGACTACGGCTTGCTCGATTCGCGGGGCAACCTTGTTGGCTTGCCGCTACACTACCGCGACAAGCGCAACGAGGGCATGATAGACGCGGTATATAACCGGATTGCCCGTGCCGCCGTGTACGAGCGAACGGGAACGCAAACGATTTCGATCAACACGCTGTTTCAACTTGCCGCCGCCGCGCAGGAAACGCCGCGCCTGTTGGACGCCGCCGATACCTTGCTGATGATGCCCGACCTGCTTCACTTCTATCTGACCGGCGTCGCACAGAGCGAGTTTACCATCGCATCTACCACGCAACTCTACGACGCGGCGAAACACGAATGGGCAACCGAAATCGCCGACGCTATCGGTTTCCCGTCCCGCCTGTTCCCCAACGTTGTGAAAGACGGCACACGCTACGGCGAGTTGTTGCCGGTTTACGGGGCGGGAAACGTTCCCGTCATCGCGCCGGGCGGGCATGACACGGCGTGCGCGGTCGCCGCCGTTCCCGCCGAAGGGAGTGGCTGGGCGTTTTTGTCGAGTGGCACGTGGTCGCTTTTGGGCGTTGAAACCGCCGCGCCGGTTCGGACCCCCGCCGCCCTACAAGCGAACATGACCAACGAAGGCGGGGTTTGCGGCACGAACCGACTGCTCAAAAATATCGCCGGGCTGTGGCTCGTGCAAGAGTGCCGCCGCGCCTACGCCCGCCTCGGCTCCGAACGCTCGTATGACCAACTCACGCGCCTCGCCGGGGAAGCGAGACCACTGGCGGCGTTTGTTGACCCTGACTACGCCGCCTTCACCGCCCCCGACGATATGCCAAAGGCGATTCGGGAACGGTGCATCGAAACGAACCAAACGCCGCCCGAAGGAATCGGCGCGACGGTGCGATGTTGCCTCGATTCGCTCGGTCTCAAGTACCGGCACACGCTGGCACAACTCGAATACCTCACGGGCGAAACGATTCACACGCTTCATATCGTCGGGGGCGGTTCGCAAAACAGATTGCTGAATCAAATCGCGGCGGACGCCACGGGGCGGCGCGTTCTCTCGGGACCCGTGGAAGCCACCGCGCTCGGTAGCGTCCTCCTGCAAGCGCGTTCGGCGGGTCTTCTCGGAACACTGTCCGACGTGCGCCGGTTCGTGCGAAACTCGGTGCGCCCCGAAGTCTACGAACCGGAACGGAGCGAAACGGCGCGGTTCGACGCGGTGTACGAAACCTTTGTGGCGGGAATGACGGGCGCGTAGGGCGGGGATGGAACATCCCCGTACCGGAAGCGATACAATACCGCATGAACCTTCAAGCCCTGCTGCCGCAACTGCCCTTCCTACTCGTCACCCTGTTCGCGTTCGTTGCCTATGGCACGATGGTGCGGCGCGAAATCCTGACCGGCGCGAAAATCTGGCAGGGCGGCGTCGTGATCGGGCTGATCGCCGTCGCACTGTCGCTCTTGAACGATCAACTCAATATCCGTTTCCCCGAAGGAACCCCGATTTCGGCGTACCTGATGAACCCCGGCGTAATGGTGTTTTGTACTGTTTACTGCGTGTTCTTCGCCTACCGGTTGCAGAAGGTGACCGATGTCGCCGCGTGGACGGTGGGCGACGGGCGCATCCAACTGCGCGTGTCGCCGGTGAGCAAAATCACCGACGCCGACGCGCTAATTGTGCCAACGGGAACGCGCCTTGAGATGCGGCACGGTGTTCCCGGTCAAATCCACAACGCGGGCGGCGACGCTATCGCGGACGCGGCTAAATCGTTCGCGCCGGTCGGCTTGGGCAAAATTATCGTCACGCCGCCGGGGACGCTCGCGGCGAAAAAACTGTACCATGTCGCCGTGTACGAGGGCGGCAAGCCTATCAAATTAGACGTGTTAAAACGGTTCGTCGCGCAGGCGTTAATCGCGGCGCGAAAAGACGGCGCGGAAACCGTGGTGATTCCGCTCGGCGCGTACCCCGGCTTAACCGTGGAATCGGCGAGCAAGGCACTGGCGGAAACCGCGCAAAAGCAAAGCAAAGGCATCCGCGAAATCGTGCTGTGCGTTTTGGAAGGGCGCGACGAACGCGAGGCGACTCTCGCGGTGCGGTCGGTGCTGGGCGCACCGACGCCGGTTGCCCCAGAAGGAAGCGGGGCGGCAAAGGTGGTCGCCGGGTAAAAAATGGGTGCGGTCAGCGCGTGATAGTATAGACACCATGAAACGTTTTGATGTGTTTGGAATGTGTAATGCGCTGTTTGACCTGCAAGCCGAAGTTTCCGACGAACTTTTGGGCAAAGTCGGCTTAGGCAAGGGCGGCATGACGCTCCTGTCCGACGATGAACAAAAGGCGATTGTGCCGCAGGTGTACCGTCATATCGTCAACACCGAATCCGGTGGCTCCGGCGCGAACACCATGATCGGCGTCGCGCAACTCGGTGGCAAAACTGCGTTCACGTCGCGGGTCGGCAAGGACGAACACGGGCGGGCGTACCGCGCCGGGCTTGCCAAGCAAGGCGTGGAACCCAACTTAGGCGAGGGCGACTCCGGCGAAACCGGCGTTTGCCTGATTCTCATCACGCCGGACGCTCAGCGCACGATGGGAACGTACCTCGGTTTGTCGCAGGGTTTGGAGGCGGGCGATATTGACACCGAAAGCCTGAGCGATTCGCAGTACCTGTATGTCACCGGCTACCTGTGGGACACCGACAACCAGAAAGAAGCCGTGCTTCACGCTATGAAAGCGGCAAAGGCGGCGGGTGTCATGGTGGCGTTCTCGCTCTCCGATCCGTTCTGTGTGCATCGGCACAAAGCCGATTTCCTTGAACTGCTCCGAAATTACGTGGATGTCGTTTTCGCCAACCGCGAAGAAGCGTTAGCCATCACCGACGAAACCGATGTCGAAACCGCCGCGCTCGCGCTCGCTAAAATGACCGGGGGGCTTGCCGCCGTCACGTCCGACAAAGACGGCTCGCTGTTGGTGCGTGGCGACAGCGTTTTGCGCGTCCCCGTGTACCCCGTGACCGCGCTCGACACGACCGGGGCGGGCGATATGTACGCGGCGGGCATCTTGTACGGCTTGACCAGCGGCTTGCCCCTCGTGAAAACCGGGCAAATCGCGTCGTATGTGGCGGCGCAGGTGGTGGCGCGAATTGGGCCGCGCTTGCCGGAAATTGACCATGAGGCGATTGAGGGGATTTTGCGCGGGTAAGTCCACCCTTCCGCATTACCGGAACAGAGGAATTGTATTTGACATACATCAATAACAAAGGTATAATCCCTTTGTTATGCCCGCAACCGACGACCAACTCAAAAAAGGCAACACGCCGACCCTGATTCTCGCTGTCTTGGAGGGCGAACCTCTCCACGGTTACGCGATTGCCCGCGCTATCGAAACGCTCAGTGCCGACGCTCTGCGACTGAACGAGGGCGCGTTGTATCCCGCGCTCCGGTCGCTGGAGCAAAACGGTTTCGTCGTGTCGGTGTGGGAACCGCAACCGACTGGCGCGGCGCGGCGCGTCTACACCCTGACCGACGCCGGACGCGCCGAACTTCAAGACAAAAAAGCGCAGTGGCAACGCTTCGCCGACGCCGTGAACCGCGTCCTGAACGCCCCTAAACCAACACTTGCCGGAGGAAACTACGTTGCAGAACCTGCTTGAAACCACTCCCGAACTCGATTCATACCTCGCCACACTTGGCAAGGAAATCGCGCCCCTGCCACCGGAAGAACGCGACGCCGCACAGGTCGAACTGCGCCAGCACTTGGAAGCAATAGTGGCGGCGGAAACCGAACTCGGAACGCCGCCCGCACAAGCCGTGGAAAACGCCCTGACCCAGTTCGGCGACGCCCGCACCCTCGGCAAAACGATGCGCCAAACGTGGAACGAACGCCTCGTGCCGACCGACTTACACGTCGCGCTCGTGCGCCTCCACTTCCTGACACTGATCCCAGTGCAACTCGCCGCGCCATTCGTGGTATCGTCGTCGCAAAACGCGGTTTGGGGCGTCGCACTCTTGTTCGGCATCAATGCCGTTGTCGGTTGGAACCTCGGCAAGCGGTTCCCCGCGCTCGGTAGCACCACGGTTCTCGTGTACCAGTTCGCGTTTTTGCTCGCCGTGCCGGTGATGGCGTTGCTCCTGCTGGCGGTTCCTCCGTTCGGTAAGCATTGGGGCGTGGTGTTCGGCTTGGTAGCGATGTTATCGCTTGCAAATATCTTCGCCGCTTTGTGCGCCCACTGTGCCGTGATGATTCGCGCCGGTCGCTTTGTCACTTACCCGACCCACGAACTGCGATTGCTCCCGCGCCGCGCCCACCTGATGGTGACACGGCGCGGCGATGCTTCCGCCGAAGTCACGCGCCAACTGCTTCGCTGGTAGAACAGGCGAAACGCCGTTTCGCCGCATATAACGCGGACAAAAAACGCCCCGCGAAACTAAACGTTTCGCGGGGCGTTTGCGTTTGCCAACGTTCTACCGCTTGATGTTGTAGAACGACGCCATCCCCTCGAAAACCGCCGTGTCGCCTAATTCTTCCTCGATGCGAAGCAGTTGATTGTATTTCGCCACGCGGTCGGTGCGCGAGGGTGCGCCGGTTTTGATCTGTCCGGCGTTGGTCGCTACCGCGATGTCGGCAATCGTGGTGTCCTCGGTTTCGCCGGAGCGGTGCGAGATAATCGCGGTGAACCCGGCGCGTTTCGCCATCTCAATCGCCGCTAATGTTTCGGTCAGCGTCCCAATCTGGTTCACCTTGACCAGAATCGAGTTGCCGCATTTTTCGTGAATGCCCCGCGCCAATCGCTCGGTGTTGGTGACGAACAAATCGTCGCCGACCAGTTGTACCCGGTCGCCAATCGCGGCGGTCAGTGCTTGCCATCCTTCCCAGTCGTCTTCCGACAAGCCGTCCTCAATCGAGATAATCGGGTACTTGCCCGCTAAATCAATCCAGAATTGCACCATCTCGTCGCGGGTTTTGATCTGGTTCGACTTCCAGAAGTAGTACGAGCCTTCCTTGCCGATTTTCTTGGCTTCCTCGTACAGTTCCGTACACGCGGCGTCGGTCGCCAGCATCACCTGTTCGCCCGGCTTGTAGCCCGCCTTTTCAATCGCTTGCATGATGTAGTCGAGGGCTTGCTCGGTGGATGCCACATTCGGTGCGAAGCCGCCTTCGTCGCCGACCGATGTATTGAGACCCGCTCCCTTCAAAATCGCCTTAAGCGTATGGAAGATTTCGGTTCCCATCTGAAGCGATTCGGAGAACGACGACGCGCCGACCGGCATCACCATAAACTCCTGAAAGTCAACCGTGGAATCGGCGTGCTTGCCACCGTTCAGGATGTTGAGCATAGGCACGGGCAGTTGGCGGGCGGACGTTCCGCCGATATAGCGGTACAGCGGTAGTTGCACGGCTTGCGTCGCCGCTTTTGCGACCGCGAGCGACACGCCGAGAATCGCGTTCGCGCCGAGGTTCGCCTTGTTTTCCGTGCCGTCGAGTTCGATTAGCAGTTCGTCAATGGCGACCTGTTCGAGAGCCTCCATTTCGACCAGTTCGGGGGCGATTTTGTCGTTGACGTTTTCCACTGCTTTGCGGACGCCCTTGCCCGCGAAGCGCGTTTTGTCCCCGTCGCGCAGTTCGACGGCTTCGTGCGCCCCGGTGGATGCGCCCGACGGCACGGCGGCGCGTCCGAACACGCCCGATTTCAGGCGCACTTCGACTTCGATGGTCGGGTTGCCCCGCGAATCAAGAATCTCGCGGGCGATAATATCGTCAATGGTGGTGACTGTGCTCATAAAAAGTAATGACTTTCCCCTTCGGGCGCGGCGGTGCGGGCGCGAAAATACAGGAGCGCACCAAAAACCGACGTAGAAAGAATGCGAATCGGTGTATCGGAAAAATCGCTTCGGGCGATTTTCCTATGCCGATTTAGGTTTGATGACATATTATAGCACCGAACGCGGCAGGGGGTCAATAGCATAGGTCAATCGCCAGTGCAACGCCGCCCCGAATGCCGTAAAATAGCGGCGGTATGATCCTGCAAAAACGTCTCCCTGCGCTTGCCGCCCCCCTGATCGCCCTGCTTCTTGCCGGTTGCCCCGCGAATAACCCGGCGACCACCGACGCGCCTCCCGTCTTGCCGCGTAAAACCGTGGACGCCGCCAGTACCGGCGCGTTTCAGAACACCGATCCCTACCTCCTTTCCACCACCGACCCGGAGGCGCACCGGGGCAACCACGGTATCTACCTATCGAACGGAACTATCGGGGCGACGTTCGGCGCGACCGGAAGCGCGACTGAAAAAAGCGTGACGTTTCGCGCCGGGGTGTACGATGCGAAGGAAACGCTTGCGCCGGTTTTTACGGGCTATGCGCTTCCGATTGCCGCGCCGAAGGCGGGCGAAACCTACAAGCAGACATTAGACATCAAGCGCGGCGTGTTGGTAACGGAACATGGCGGGCGCACGATTACCGCGTTTGTGTCGGCGGCGAAGCCGGATATTGTGGTGCTAAACATCAAGGGCGGAACCCGCACCGACGCCACACCGATTGGGGAGCGGTTCGGCAAGCCGGAAACGGTTTCCGGCAAGACCGAAGCCACCACGCGCTACGTGTGCGGCGACGCGGCGACCGGCACAGAGCCTAATAAAGAACCCGGAGCCAGCGAATCGTTCACCACCGTGTATGCCGTTTCGGAGGGCAAAAGCGAGGCGGCGGCGAAAGAGGCGGCGTACAACGCGGCGCAGTCGGCTCTCGCGTCCGGCTTTGACGCGCTTTTGGCGGCGCACGAAGCGGTTTGGGCGGCGCGTTGGAAAACGGCGGGTATCGAAATCGAGGGCGACCCCGAAGCCCAGCAGTTGGTGAACAAATTGACGTTCGACTTATTACAGTCGGTGGCGGTCGGTGGCGACCATTCCGTCGCGCCGGAAGCACTGTCCGGCGATTTCTACAAAGGGCATATCTTCTGGGACGCCGATATTTGGATGTTTCCCTCGCTTCTGCCGCAGTATCCCGAAGCGGCGCGGAACCTGCTCGATTACCGCTACAAGCACCTGCCGGAAGCGCGAAAGATTGCCGCGAACGCCGGATTCGCCGGGGCGGATTACCCGTGGGAATCGGCGGCGACCGGGCAGGAAGTCGCGCCAAGCGGGTTCTCGACCGAGCGGCATGTCACCGGGGGCGTCGGCTTCGCGGCGACGCAATACTACCTTGCGACCGGCGACGCAGGGTGGCTACGGGAGCGCGGCTACCCGGTGATTTCCGGCGTCGCCGATCATTTCGCGTCGCGGGCGAAAAAGGGAGGCGACGGCGCGTACCACATTAACAAGGTATTCGGACCCGACGAAAACCGGGGAACCGTGAACGATAACACGTACACGAACGCTTTAGCGAAATACTGTCTGGAGTCGGCAGGCGACGCGGCGAAAGCCGTAAACCAACCGGCAAACGCGCAGTGGGGTGTGGTGGCAAAAAACATCGCCCTGCCATTCGACAAGAAACGCGGCGCATACCAAGCCCGCGCCAGTGACGACGACCGCCCGACGAAGCAAGCCGACGGCGAACTGGTGATTTATCCGGCGCGGCTTTCGATGGATAAAGCGACCGCCGAAAAAACGTTCGACTACCACTCCCCGCGCCCGATAAAAACCGGTCCCGCCATGACCGCCTCGATGCACGCCCTAATCGCGGCTCGGCTCGGACGCGCCGCGGA
>JACMIU010000141.1 GCA_014380985.1 Armatimonadota bacterium
ATTGACGAACATCCCCTGCGCGGTTTCGGGGCGTAGGTAGGCGAAACTTTCCTCGTCGGCGACGGGGCCGACCTGCGTCTTGAACATCAGGTTAAACTGTCGCGGCTCCGTCCAGTCGCCCGGCTTGCCGTCGGCGGCGTCCACCACCTTCGCTGATAGCAACGCTTCCCGCGCCTTTGCCGGGTTTTCCAGAAGCGCGGCGACAAACGTATCGAGGTCGTCGTCCTGCGCGATGCCGAACGCACCCGCTACGGCGTCGCGGGTTTCGGGCGTCTGGTCGCGCAAAAGGTGATCGAAACGATAGCGTTTCTTCGTGGTCTTGTTGTCAATCAGCGGGTCGGTGAAACCCTTCTCATGTCCGCTGTACCGTAGGACGTAGCGGTTCGTGAGCAACGACGTTTCGATGCCCTCCATATCGTCGCGCTCGTAAACGTTGTGCTTCCACCACAGGCGTTTCAGGTTGTTTTTGAGTTCGACGCCGAGCGGCCCATAGTCATACGTTCCCTGTAGTCCGCCGTAGATTTCCGAGCCGGGGAAAATAAACCCGCGCCGCTTGCATAAACTGATAATCTGCTCTAAGTTCTGTGCCGCCATAGTGATAGTTGGTTCCGTGAGGTAAAAGATTCGGGGCGCGGTAATTCCGCGCCCTGCGGTTCTGATTGTACCGCGTCTTGCTTGCCCTTAACAAAAGCGGGTCGCCACGGGTGTCGGCAACAAACGTGACCGCCAAACCGTATAAGGTGATGAACGCCCGGCGAACGGGTATACTAAGCGCATTGCCGGTATAACCGCACCGTCTGCCCTTGTAAAGAAAGATTTTATTTTGTACGCCCGCTCAAACGCCGCAGGAATCTGGGGAACGCCTTCCGCATCACCGCTCACGATGGGCGTGATTGTCACCGTCGCCGTGTTCTACTTTCTGGAGCTCGCCCGTGTCCCGGTCGAGGCATGGCTCGCGTTCAATCCCCTGACTTTTCCGGCTACCTTTTGGACGCCGCTGACATGGTTCCTCGTCCCGGACGGAGGGAATCCGCTTAGTTTTCTGTTCTCGCTCGGCTGGTTCTACCTGTTCGCCGGGAGCGTGGAGCGCGCCTATGGAACCCGCGATTTCGGCACGATTCTGCTAACGCTTTCGGTGACGATGGCACTTCTCGCGTGGGGCGGTTTCGCGGCGTTTCATACCGGCGGCTTTTTGCTCGGCTTGACGGCGATTATGGGTCCGCTGATGATTGCTTGGGCGATGATCAACAAGGGCGAAACATTGACGTTTTTCTTTCTGCCTATCCCGGCGGCGGTGTTCGGCGTTATCGGCGTCGCTATGACGTGGTACGGCGGGGGCGGCGGACTGGGCGGTTTGTATCTGCTTCCCGTTTGCGCGGCGATGTACTGGTATGTGACGCGGGGACGCTATTCGCCCGACTACGATTATCGCAACCGTAACCCGCGCCTTCGCTTTGACGAGCCGGATATGCCGACTGGCTTTAGCGGACGCCGCACTGGTATCGAGGGGCGGCGCACCGAGCGCAACTTGGACGATTCGCCGACGCCGCGCCCGTTCAATATTTTGCATTGGTGGCGCGAGCGACAGGAAAAGAAACGCCTCGAAGAGATTTTTCGGCGTTCCGGCTTCACCGACGAGGACGACCGGTAGGACTTATGACAACATTCACCGAAGAAGCCCGTTCGCCAGAGAATAGGGAGCCGGACAGCGACCGATTGACGATGGAAACCCCGCAAACCGGGGTTGTCACGCCGCCCGCGCCGTCCGCCGCCGAGGCACGAACGGAAGCGCAGGCAACACAACTACCTCCCGTGCCGAACTTGGGGCTACCGACCTTCCGGCAGGACGGTGACACGAAGGAATCGCGCCCGCCGCTTACCCTGCGCGAGATTCGCAAAGACAACCGCGTTCGCGTGTATATCGCCAAAGGCAACGAGCAGATGCAAGCGATTGGCTACACGGAGCATGGACACCGGCACGCCGGAATTGTGGCGACGATTGCCCGTTCGATTCTGATTGCCCTGCACCATGAAGAACGCACCGCCGAACTCGCCGCGATTGCCGGATACTTGCACGACATCGGGTGCGTGATTAACCGCAAGGGACACGTCGAAGCCGGTGCGCTGATTTCGTTCACGATTTTAAGCGACTTAGGCATGGAGCCGCTCGAAATCGCCGAGGTGATCGGCGCGGTCGGCAACCACGAGGAACCGTATGGCGAACCGATAAACCCGGTCGCCGCCGCCGTGATTATCGCCGACAAGTCCGACGTGCATCACAGCCGTGTACAAAACACATCGCCGAAAGACTATGATATTCACGACCGCGTGAACGGCTCGGTACGAAAATCGTTTCTGCACGTTGACCCGGACATCAAGCAGATTCGCCTCGCCCTCGATATTGATACCAATATCGCGTCGGTGATGGAATACTTCGAGATTTTCATTACGCGCATGACGCTGTGCCGCAAGGCGGCGGAAAGACTCGGTTGCTCGTACCGTGTTTCCATCAACGGGCAGGATGTGTAAACGGGTTTAGCCGCGCCGCCCGAAGACGCGCCGGAAAATCTGCGGCAACATCTGGTAGTACATCCGAAGGCGCGACCCGAAACCACGGACAAAGCCCAATTTTTCTTCCTTCATCGGGTGCGTCACGTCCTGCAGAACGACCTGCACCATCGGCAGACCGTGCGAGAGAACATGGTTGGTGATGGCGAGTTCGACGCCGTAGCCGGACGCGCCCAATCCCGGTATGGACAAAAACAGATCGCGGCGAATGGCGCGTTGCCCGGAAATGTTCGGCGCGATTTTTTGCGCCAATGTGGTTGCGCCGCGCCCGCCGCGAAACACACCGAGTGCCATCACCGCCGCGCCCGATGTCACCGGCGCGAGGATGTCCCGAACGTGCGCAGGCGTCAGACCGACCAAATCGGCGTCGAAGAACAACAGCACGTCGAAGTTTTCGGCTTGTGCCGCCCCCGATAGCATAGCCGCGCCTTTACCGCGGTTCGGCGACTGCCTGATCACCGTTACCTTTGCTTGCTTGCCCTGCGCGGCGATGTGCGCGGACGCTTCGGCAAGCGTGGCGTCGGTTGAGCCGTCGTCCACCACAATCACCGCGTCCACTTCAGGCGACGCCGCAAGCGTGGTCAGCACCGCGCCGATACGTCCGGCTTCGTTGTGTGCGGGAACCACCGCGCAAACGGAAAGCCCTTCCGCGGGTGCGGAAAGGCTTTCAATGGATGGTTGACTTGCTTCGGGCATCTGCCGATTATTTTACCGTGTTTGCGCCGGGGTTCGCCTGATACGCTTTGGCGCGCTTGTCCGCTGCCTCGACACGCTTGTTGGTCACGGGGTGCGACTGAAGAAACTCGACGCCGCCACCGCCGTTCGCCTTGCCCATTTTGCGGAAAAAGGAGGCCATCGCTTCGGGCTTGTACCCGGCTTGCGTCATGTACCTAAAGCCGAGTTCGTCGGATTGCGATTCGGCTTCGCGGGAATAACTGAGTTGGTCGAGTTGCAAACCGATTCCGGCGAGCGTTTGCACAGTGCGCGAACTGTTGCCGAGTGCGAGTTGAGCAATCAAGCCCTTCGCCTGTGCATCGGAGATTTGCTTCGCCGAGTGACGCTTGACCACGTGCGTCGCCTCGTGTCCCAACACCGACGCCACTTCGTCGTCCGACGACGCGAGGTCAAGCAGTCCCGTGTAAAAATAGATCGGGCCCCCCGGCAGCGCGAAAGCATTAACCTGCTTGTTTTCAATCAGTTTCACGGTAAACGGCACATCGTAATCGCGGCGGGCGAGCGGCATGATTCGCGCCGCAACCCGTTGCAGTTGCTCGTACTGCGCTCCCGACGTGACAATTTTATTTTCGCGTTCGATGTCCGCCGCCGCTTGTTGCCCGATTTGGACTTCCTGCGATTTGGACATGGTGAACACGTTGCCGAGGTTCGCGCCTTTGCATCCGGCTCCGGTCAGGGCGACGCCGCCCATCAGGGAAACCGCCGCAAGCGTCGCGCCCAGACGCGCCGTGTATTTGTTATTTATTTTGTTTTGCATCGTTCTTCTTTTCTGATAGCGGCGCGGATTTCGCCGAGCCGCCGGTATTTTTCGCCGCCGTTGTTGCCGCTTCGGCTTGACGCCAGAGCGCGGCGGTTTTTTCCGAGAGTTCCGCGAGCGACTTTTGCACACCGGCAATCGCGCTTCGGCTTTGCGCTTGCGCGTTGCCGCTTGCCCGTGCCGCCGCGTCCGATGCCGCCTGCATCTCCGCTGTCGCTTCGCTAAACTTCTTCTGCCCTAATAACGTTTTTGCCCGTTCCGCGTGTGACTGCGCTTCAGCGAGTTGCTCCGCCGCGCCGGATCGCGCCGCCGGGGTTTCCCCGCGAAGCGTTGCGACCTCGGCGCGTAGCCGGTTAATCTCAAACGTGTTGTACCCGACCAACGCGATTATAAACAAAGCCGCTATCCAGCGAACAAACGCCCCGAATGCTTTACCCATGTTTCGTTTCCTTTTTCGCGTTTTTCACAAGTGCTCCCGCACCGCCGAACGCCCCGTGCATCACGTTTTTTAGACGCAGTTCCGCCGCTAAAGTTGCCCGCGCCCCGATGGTGGCGATGATCACGCCCGCGCCGCGCCGCCCGGCTACGACAAAAGCGTTCGGCACGTCCGCCGCGCCCCAAGCGTATTTGTACGACTCGTTGCCGCGCAGGAAATCAAAGCGCGTGGCGTGATCGGTTTCGATTGCGTAACGAATCGCCCGCGCCGTTAGCACCGACCCGACCGAAAACCGCGCAAACTCCGGCTCGAAGCCACCCAGATAGTAGTACGTCGTTGCGCCCTTGTGGAAGCAGTACAACGCCGCTTCGACGCGCCCGTTGAGCGACAGCGTGTGCAAACGCAGAAAGCCGCCGGACAGAAGCGACTGCGCCATGTCGAAGTGGAACCGGCGGTTCGAGGTGTCGGCGAACGCACCGGGCAAAAAGCGGGCGTTCCAGCGGCGTTGGTGCAGGGCGAAAAACGCTTCGGTATCCTCGGCGAGCGTTTGCGCGTCGGCGACCGCGAACGATACATCGGAAAAATGCTTGCTTAAATTGCGTTCGTAGTAGCCGAAATGGGCGCGGCGTTTTTTGCCGAACTGTGATTTATACGCTTCCCACGTCGGCGGAAGCGCGGCGACCGGACAAACTTCGCCGCCGATTTGCGCGACCTGTACTCCCGAAACCGCGGCCTGTGCCGCGCCGAGATGCGTCCGCAAAACGCTATCGGGCGGCGTCTGCTTCATCTCCAGCCGGAACCGCTTGCCATCCGCGCAGAGCCATTCTAACAGGGCACGTACCACGGCTTCTTCGTGGTCGGGGTGCGCCAGAATATCGGCGTAGTCGGCGTCACCGTCGCCGATGGGGCGCAGGTTCGTGGTGAGCGGATCCCGGAAAAGAAGCGCGAAACCTACCGCGAAGCCGTTTTCTTGAAACTCCAGCGCGAGGAAGCGGCGACCGCGACCGCCCCGGTGTCGCCACCATGCCGCGCACCATTCCCACGTTTGGAACACGGTAGCGAGGGACGACAACGCGGCGACGCGGCGGACATCGGGCGCGTGGACGGCGGCGAAAGCGGCAAAATCGGAATGGGTGCGGACAATCAAAGCGCTTTATGATACCGTGATTTTAATGCGCACTTGTCACAACTATCGGTGCGGCGACGTTTTCGCTTCAACTATTTTACGCATTTATTGGACAAACCGAAAAATAGCGGTTAAACTTTAGCGGGGAAACTGAAACTTTCCCGGCGCGGTATTATCTAAATTGGCAACGAGCCTACAGGTTGCCCGCCAATAATCACGACAGCATGATGGCGGGAAGAAAGCGCGAGCAAACCAGACATGGGGGCTATGGCGGCGACAAAGGAACAATGCGTAGCATTTTCCAACACACGGGCGAACTTTTTGGAATCGTTCGGGAACGCGATTTGGGCGGCGGTTGCCGCTCCGCGCCCCGGACGCACTTTGTCATTCGGCAAGCCATCTCCCCTTTCCGCACCCGGTCGTACCGGGTCGGCACCACCCCCGCACCGAGGGAGCAAATCCGGCGTGGATGAGTCTTCGAGTGTTCCTACCCCGGCGCAAAGCATGGCGGCGTCGGTCGAGGATGACCGCAAACTAACCTTTGAGCAGATTCACAAAAAGTACGAGCCGAAGATTTTCAACCTGATTCTGCGGATTATCGGCGACTACGAAGACGCGCAGGATTTAACCGTGGAAACGTTCGTGAATGCGTATCGCGCTTGGGATCGCTTTCGGGGCGACGCCCGCGTTTCCACATGGCTTCACCAAATCGCCGTCAACAACTGCAAGAACCGCTTCAAACAGCGCGACCGTCAGCGCGAGCGCGAACCGGTTTCCCTCGACGACAATATCTCTACCGATTCGGGCGATGTCGGGCGCGAGGTTGCCGATTGGCGCAACCTGCCCGAACAGGTGCTGATGGACAAGGAGTTCGCCGCACGGCTTCATCGCGCCGTGGAATCGCTTAAGCCCGATTACAAAGTCGTGTTCGTGTTAGCCGAAGTGGACGATTTGTCGTATGACGAGATCGCCCGCGTCACCGAACTCACGGTTCCCGCCGTGAAAACGCGCTTGCATCGGGCGCGAAACATGGTGCGGCAAAAACTCGAACCATATTACCGCAACCTGTAGTCTATATACCTGCCGCAAGCGAAACCGCTCGCGGCAGGGCGTTCGGGAATCCCCTTCGCCTCCTAATTTTCCCGGAGATTTTGCACTACATTATGTTTGATACCCTACGTATTTCCGCCACGGTTTGTTTTGCCGCGTTCCCCCTGATCTTTGCCGCTACCGCTAACGCGCAGGAGGGGCAAATCGTTTCCGAGGTCGAGATTCGCGGCACGGTGAAAACCGCGCCGCAGGTCGCGTCTACCGCCGCCGCCGGAGCGGGAATCAAAACCGGCGAGCCGTTTACCGCCGACGCTTTCACCGAAGCGCGGCAACGCATTCGCGACATCGGCTTGTATGGCTCCGCGTTCGGGCGCACCGAAACCACACCCGATGGCAAACTGCGCGTGATTTTCGAGGTGATCGAAAACCCCGTGGTGCAACAGATTGTGATTCAAGGCAACAAATCGCTGACGCAGAAAATCCTGAGCGAAAAACTGCAAACCAAAGCGGGTGACGTTTTGAACGTGCAAACGTTGAAGCAGGATTTGGATCGCATTCAACAGGAATACCAGAGCAGGGGTTTTGCCGCCTTCGTCACCAATGATGTCGGGATTGACCCGAAAACCGGCATTCTGCTCATTCCCATCGAGGAGACCGTGGTGGAATCCATCGAGTTCGACGGGCTAAAGAAAACAAAGCGTAGCGTGGTACTGCGCGAAATGCGTACCAAAATCGGCGAGCCGTTCAACAAAAACACGATTCAGCGCGATCTACAGCGCGTGTTGAATCTGGGGCTTTTTTCCAACGTGCAAAGTTATCGCCCCGAAGACGGCTCTGACCTCGGACAGGTTCGTTTGGTGATACCGGTTGAGGAGCAACGCACCGGGCAGGTGGGTGTGTCGGTCGGCTATTCGGTGCGCCAACGCCTGACGGGAACCCTGTCGCTCAATGAAAACAACTTTCAAGGGCGGGGGCAAACGCTTAATGCGTCGTGGACGGTGGGCGGCGTCACGGCGGCAAACCAGTTTGACTTAGGTTTCACCGAGCCGTGGATTGACAAACGCAATACGTCGGCATCCATCAATGTCTACAGCCGGTTGTCGTTTCGCTTTAACCGCGCCCTGTCCGACAACCTGACATCCGGCACGAACACCGACCAGTATTATGAAGAACGACGCGGCGGCGCACTCACCCTTGCCCGCCCGCTGTCGGATTTTACACGCATCTTCGCGTCGGTGCGCTCGGAAAATGTGCGGGCGAACAACCTGCAAGCGAACTACGACCAACTCTCGGTTGCCGAAATCAACAACATTCGCGGATCGCTGGTGTCTCGCGGCAACGTTTCATCGGTGACGTTTCGCGGCGTAAACAATACCCGCGACTCGGAGCAAGACCCGGCGAGCGGCGTTTTCATCTCGCCCGCGTTGGAGTTCGGCGCGGGCAACTATTTGTATGAAGACCCGACCGCGAATCCGGCGTTTATTGACGACGCCACCACGCCGGGGGTTCCTCGCGCCCTTGTCAACACGCGCAGTCAGAACGGCACGTTCGCCAAAGCCAACATTGACATTCGCAACTATTTCCCGTTCGGCGGCAAGCGTTCGCTCGACAACCTGCGTCAGCCGAAAACCGTGTTCGCCACGCGGCTTTTAATCGGCACGTCCACCGGCAATATCGGCTTTTCGGAGCAATATTTCTTAGGCGGCGCGGATACCCTGCGCGGCTACAACGACGACCGGTTTTGGGGCAACAACACGTTCCTATTCTCGAACGAATACAGGTTCCCGCTCGATAAACGCGCCGGAACGCTCAGCGGGGTATTCTTCGTAGATGTTGGGGATGCGTGGGGGTCGAACGGTTTCAACCGGGAAAATATCACCGGGTTCGAGCAACATAATTCGTTCTCGCCGCGTGTCGGATTTGGGTTCGGCGTGCGCGTGAAAACACCGGTTGGTCCGGTGCGCCTCGACTACGGTATTGGCGAAACGAACCGCACACACTTTTCCATCGCACAAACATTTTAAGCACATAACACAAAATAGGAGTTGAAAGTTGAAAGTTTTATCCATTATCTCGGCATTAAGCACGATCGCTCTTTTCGGCGCGGTGAGTCCGGGCGGTACGGCACACGCCCAAGCCCCCGCTCCCGCGCAGTTCGGCAGAGTGGACATCGGCAAGGTCGTGAACGAATCGAAAGAGCGGCAAGCCGGGATCGTTGAGTTGCAACGCACACAGGCAAACCTTGAAAATGTGTTTCAGCGGCTTGGGCAAGGCTCTGCCAACTTTCTTGCGGAAACGGAAATCGCGGAACTTGCCGCGCTGTACGAAGTTGCGAAGCCAACCGACGCACAAAAGAAGCGACTTGCTGCTATCGAAGAAAAAAGTGATGTGTTGAAGCGTGAGATGACCACTTTGCAGAACACGCAGACGCCCGATGCGGCGCAAACGACGCGGTATACCCAGCTCACCGCCCTGCGGGATAAGGGGAACGAGTCACTGAACAAACTCGGTCGCACACTGACCACACGCCTTCAAGAAAAAGCACGGGATGCCGATCAAAAAGCCATTGATGCGGCACGGGCATCGGTTGCCAAAATCGCAAAAGCGAAAGGGTTAGCGGTGGTGTTTACCGGCGACATCGCGGTCTACGCATCGGTGGACGTCACCGACGAAGTGATCAAGGACGTGAACAAATAGCATGGCGCATCGCGGGCAACGGCAACTAACCGGCATACTAATCGCCGGTTTGTTCGCGCTTGTCGCCGGTTGCGCCCCGAAACCGCCCGCGACGAAAGTTTCCGCGCCGACGCCGGTATTCGTGCGCCTCGCGTCGCTGGAGGCGGCGCACCCGCTTCAAGCGTCTCTACGCGAATTGGATGCGGCGGCGATTCGCCTTCGCGCCGATAGCACCGCGCCCGTAGCGCGAGCCTTCGCTGCGACCGACACGACGTTTGCGCCCACGCCGCGAAGCAAAGCGGGTGACACGGCACGAAACGTTGCCGCCCGTAACGCCCTGCGCGAAAGCGCGACCGAAACCCTGCGTCGGTATATCGTCGCTCGTCGCCGAGCCGGGGAACGGATTCGCGCCGAAAAACGCGCCGAGTTAGAGGGAATCGCGCGCGCCCAAAGCGCAGACGAGGAGGCGGCGGCACGGGTTCAAATCGAAAACGAAACCCGTGCCGCGATTTTCCTTCGCGCCCAAACCGAACTCGATACCGCGATTCGCCGCGACGCCGCGACCGTCAACTTGACACCCGGCAACGTGGTGACACTCGCCCGTGACCCGGAAACGCAACTTCCCTCTGTCGCCGTGTTGGAGAGCCAAATTGCCGTTTTGCGAGCGAACCCCACCACGCCCCCCCGCGTCAGCGACGAGGCGCGTTTAACGAACCTTTTGCGCGATTTGGAAGCCGAACTCGCCCGCCTCCGAAGAGCCGATGACCGCGATTTAGCGTTTCAGGACGCGCTTATCGCCGACGCGATAGCGACGATTCGTGGCGAAAACACCCGCCGCGTCGAGGAGCAACTCGCCAATCTGCCCGGTCGGATCAATGCCCGTGCCGAAATCGCCGATGCCCGCCGCGAACTGCTCACACTTCTGGAGAACCTGCGCCGCACCGAGTCTGCGTCGGCGGCCAATGTCGCGGCGACCGGAAACACGGCGCAAAATGCGCCCCCGGCGATTGCGTCCGCCACGATTTCCCCCGCGCAAACGGCGAATACCCTTCGCGGTTTAAGCGTCGCCCGCGCCAACATCCGAAGCACGATTCGCCGCGACGTTGTCGCCGCCGTGCGCGACGTTGGTGTTTCGCGCAACCTCGCCCCGACCCTTACCCCCGCCCCCGCCCTTCCCGACCGAACCGGTGATTTTTCCCGGTGGATTTTCGGTAACGTTCGCGCCGCAACTTTGTCTGAAGAGAAGACAAGGTAATAGCGCGGTATTACAGGCGCAACGTTCGTTGCCGCCGCCCGTCCCCCTTCTAAGAACCGGGAACGAATCGCGCTGTTTTTGGTACTACTTGCGGTGCGGGGTTCCCCGCTGTAGTGTTGCCGGGAAACAGACTTAAAATGGTCAAAACGAACAATTCAATAACAAAAATGCGAACCGTGAGCGAACTCGCGCAACTTGTGTCCGGTCGCGTTTTCGGCGACGGGGCAACCATCATTCACGGCATCGCGGCGATGGAAGACGCACAAAACGGCGAGATCACGTTTGCGGAAAACGTTCGCTTCTTGGCGGATGCCGCCCTGTCGCAAGCGTCGGCGATTCTCGCGCCCGATACCGACCTTGATTCGGCTCTCGCTAACGGCGGATTGTCCAGCAAAACGCTAATTCAGGTGGCGAATCCGCGCCTCGCGTTCGCGCAACTGTTAGACCTGTTCGCCCCGGAACGCTATCAGACCCGCGAGATTCACCGCACCGTTGTCACGGGAAGCGACTTCCGGCACGGGGCGAACGTTTCGCTCGGCGCGAACTGCGTGTTCGGCGAAAACGTCCGCCTCGGCGAAAACGTCACGATTCACCCTTTGGTGTACCTCGGCGACGATGTAGAGATCGGCGACAATACCGTGGTTCACCCGAACGTTTCGCTACTGCGCGGCACGGTGATTGGCGCGAACGTGATTGTTCACAGCGGCGCGGTACTCGGCGCGGACGGCTACGGCTATCTGACCACCGGAGGCAAGCATCGCAAAGTCCCGCAGATTGGCAACGTCGCAATCGGCGACGATGTGGAAATCGGCGCGAACGTCACGATTGACCGCGCCCGCACGGGAACGACACGCATCGGACGCGGCACGAAGATTGACAACCTCGTTCACATCGGGCATAACTGCGAGATCGGCGAAGACTGCCTGATTGTCGCGCAGGTCGGGCTTGCGGGCGGAGTCGAAACCGGCAAGAACGTAATTTTAGCGGGGCAGGCGGGCGTCAAGGAGCAAATCAAAATCGGCGATTACGCGGTGGTTGCCGCGCAGTCGGGCGTGTTCCGCGATGTTCCGGCGAAACTACACGTGTCCGGCTACCCGGCACGCCCGCACCGCGTCGCGTTGAAAGCGGCGGCAACGGCAAACCAAGTGCCAGAACTGATGAAAGCGTTCCGCGAAATGGAAAAGCGCGTCGCCGATCTGGAAGCGCAACTGGTGGCACGAGGCGAGTAAGTGAGTCCTCTCTGGCGTCATACCATACAAAAAAGCGTTTCTGTAGAAGGTATCGGTATTCATA